>JACQYL010000027.1 GCA_016208165.1 Deltaproteobacteria bacterium | reverse complement strand
TGGATGGCTTGGCCGAACAATTCCTTGCCAGTGCCCGACTCGCCGCTGATCAACACGGGCAGGTTCGTGTCCGCCGCCTTGAGCGCCTGCCTCTTCAACCCAACGATGGCCGGACTGATTCCTTTTATGCTTTCAAACGTATAGCGCGTGGAACGCAGTGAGCTGAGTTCCTTTTCATACAGTTTGACTTTGGATTCCAGAAGTTTCAGCTTGCGGGCCAGATTCCGGACGTCTCGGACATTTTTGAACATCACCTGGCCGTACACGGCGATGACTTTTCCTTTCTCCTTAATGGGAATGCGCTGCACGACCATGTCTCGTCCCTTGATCCGCTGGGTGACGTTTATTTCCGGTTTACCGGTTTTGGCCACAATGTGCATGCGAGTGTTTTCGATCACTTCGGTAGCATGCCTACCGACCTGTTCTTTTGGATCCACTCCTAAGAACCGCCCGTACGGCTCGTTGAAGTGGGTGACGTATCCTTCGGCATCGGTAACAATCACGCCGTTGTAAATGCTGTTGAGAATGAGGTCGGACATTTTGAGCCGTTGCAGGAGTTGTTGCTCGATGGGGGTGGTTGTCTCGTCCTGTTCTATGATGGGCTCGGGCACGGGGGGCAATTGTTGTGGCTCTCGGGTCATTCGCGTCCTCCCGGATTTGTATGAATTATGATACATGTAGCCAATTTGGTAGCATATTCTACCAGCTCCGTATCGGCGGAGGCAAGGATAAACGGATCCCCCGCACGTGAAACACAAAACCGTTTTAACCGTGATTTCGGTTTCTTACATGTCTCCTGCTTCGGGATCACGAGGAAAAGTACAGAAAAGACCCGGACTGGAACGACATTTGCTTACTCTTATAGCGTCACGTCCTTCCAGCCAATTTCGAGCAAAGGAGCCCCACCATGGAGATTGCCGAGCCGACGATTGCAAGGGAAGACATCCTCTTTCTCGATGACCCGGACTTCAATCCCGACCATGTATGCATCATAACGGGGGCGGCCGGCGGAATCGGTCGAGCCGCGTGCATTGCCGCGGCCGCCAACAATCTGATGACCGTCGGACTGGATGTTAACGAGGAAGAAGGAAACAACACCGTCAAGATGGCCCGGGAAATGGGCGGGCAGATGATCTTCATCAAAACGGATCTCACCAAAGATTCAGAAATGGAGTACGCTGTTGCCGAGGCGGCCAAAATGGGTACAATCAGGTATCTGGTCAATGTGGCGGGCATACAGCACATCGATTATGTCGAAGATTTCCCGATTGAAAAATACGATCTCATGCAAAGCATCATGGTGCGCGCTCCATTCTATCTTTCCAAATTAACCATTCCTCACATGAAACGATCGAAGGACGGGCGCGGGGTCATCGGACACATGGCCTCGGTGCATGCTCACATATCCACGATCTGCAAATCGTCGTATAATATTACCAAGTTCGGACTTAGAGCGCTGGCCCAGTCCATTTCCGCGGAAGGTGATGGACGAGTCCGCTCATTTACGGTGAGCACCGGATTTGTGAGAACGGCCTTGGCCCTCAATCAAATACCCGCACAGGCGAAAAAACGCGGCATTAGCCATGAACAGGTGGTACGGGATGTCATGATGGGAAGCTCCCGATTGAAGGAAATGATGAGCCCCATCGAAGTGGCGAATCTGTTCATGTTCGGCTTTTCCAGATTTGCCAAATACCTTGTGGGCGGCGATTTGCTGTTCGATGGGGGCATGGTGCTCACGTATTGCGAGGCCAGGCCGCCGGGCCAATAGTTACGGACCGCGAGCCGGGACGTTCGGACGCGCCTGAAGCCCGGCTGTTTCATCCGCCCGTTCCGCAAAGGGTGAAGTGGGGGAGCCCCCGGCATACCGGAAAGATCGAGACATGATGGAATCCGTCAAGCTCGTATTAGCGTTCGTTTTTCTCATCCTGGTTTACTTTCTCACCCGCTTGGCCACGGCGCGCCGGCAGCACAAGGCCGCAACTTCCATTATCGAAGAGCTGAAAGAAAAGCGGGCCTTGGATCTCTTTTCAGCCACGGAACTTCCTTACGCACATGCGGCCTGGTTGAGATTCGGGCTCAAGGACTACCGTCGTAACGCGTTGAAGTCCTTGGTATCCGTTGGAATTATCGTGAGAACGGAAGATAATAAATACTATTTGAGAAGCCGGGAAGCCTGACTATCAGAGCCGTATCCCTTGTATCAATAGCGTTGTCAGCGAGTCCCCGAGGGAGTAAGATTCAAGAAGCACCTACGCAGAGCCCGCTTCCGTCCTGAACCGTACCGTGAATGAGCAAAAGTTCGGGTCGGCGTCATTTCATTATGCGTTAGCCGCCGAGCCGGCCTAACTTGGAGATAGGGGAGGACTGTTCAACCAACATTTCTCAGAGCTTGCTTCCAAAGGAGACATCGTGCTTAAGCCAGCCAACACGTACGAAGAGGTCTACAGCGCTTTCCGGTGGGGGATGCCCGAATTCTACAACATCGGCGTCGATGTCTGCGACAAGTGGGCCGAAGAACGCTACAGGTTGGCCTTGATTTACGAGGACGAAACGGGGGCGGTGGACAAGTACAGCTTTTGGGACCTGCAGCTCCTGTCCAACCGATTGGCCAACGTGCTGAAGGCCCACGGCATAGAACGCGGGGACCGGGTCGGCATCCTGCTTCCCCAGCGCCCCGAAACCGGACTGGCGCACATCGCGGTATACAAGCTCGGAGCCATCGCGGTCCCGCTCTTCACCCTGTTCGGCCCGGAAGCCCTCGAGTACAGATTGGGCAACAGTGAAACCAAAGCAGTCATCACCGATGCAGTCAACGCCGAGAAGCTTTCAGGCATCAGAGACAAACTCCCCGGTCTAAAGGTAATCATCCAGTCCGGAGGAGAAATCCCGGACGGCGTCTTGGACTTCTGGGGCTCCCTGGAGAAGGCCTCGAGCCGATTCGATCCGGTGGTAACCAGAGCCGAGGACCCGGCCCTGCTGATCTACACATCCGGAACCACCGGGCCCCCCAAGGGAGCGTTGCACGCTAACAGAACTCTTCTCGGGCACCTGCCGGGCGTCGAGTTCCCCCACAATTTCTTCCCCCGGAAAGGGGACCTGTTCTGGACACCGGCCGACTGGGCTTGGGCCGGAGGGCTTCTGGACGTTTTGCTGCCCTCGTGGCATTTCGGAATTCCGGTAGTAGCCCACCGTGCGCGAAAGTTCGACCCCGAGTATGCCTTTCATATCATCGCCAAGTACGGCGTTCGCAACTCCTTCCTGCCCCCCACCGCCCTGAAAATGATGCGGCAGGTATCTCACCCCCGCCAACGTCACGAGTACGACATGCGAACCATCGGCTCGGGAGGAGAACCTATGGGAGAAGAGCTCCTCGAGTGGGGACGTGAGACCATGGGCCTCACCATCAACGAATTCTACGGCATGACCGAAGTAAACCTGGTGGTGGGTAACTGCGCCGACATCATGGAGGTCCGCGCCGGTTCCATGGGTCTGCCCATTC
Organism: Deltaproteobacteria bacterium; assembly: GCA_016208165.1. Taxonomy (NCBI): domain Bacteria; kingdom Pseudomonadati; phylum Myxococcota; class Myxococcia; species Deltaproteobacteria bacterium. Next base: position 47,202 of record JACQYL010000027.1, on the reverse strand, counting down.
CGGGCCACGCGGTGGAAGTCATCGACGAACAGGGCAACCCGATGCCGCCGGATCAGGTGGGCGAAATCGCCGTAAAAAGGCCCGATCCCGTCATGTTCTTGGAGTACTGGCGTAATCCCGAAGCCACCCAGGGGAAGTTCAGAGGGGAATGGTATCTCTCCGGCGATCTGGCCCGGAAAGACAAGGACGGCTACCTGTGGTTCGTGGGCCGATCGGACGATTTGATCACGAGCAGCGGATACCGCATCGGGCCGGCCGAGATCGAGGAATGTCTTATCAAACATCCGGCCGTGGCCATGGCCGCGGTAATCGGAGCTCCCGATGAGGTTCGGGGCGAAATCGTCAAAGCCTTTATCCTTCCCCAATCGGGTGTTCACCCGAACCCGGAATTGGCCGAGGAGATCAAGCGGTTTGTCAAAACGCGGTTGGCGGCTCACGAATATCCGCGCGAACTGGAATTCGTAGACGAACTGCCCACAACGGCCACCGGTAAGATCAAAAGAAGGGATTTACGGAACCGAGAACTGGAAAAGAAAGCGGCTGAAAGGAGGTGAAAGGCTGTCAATACCCTTTGATGCACATTAACCCAAATCATACCTCTATGTGAAAGGGGGAGCAACGCATGAAGAAGAGTATTTGGTGCATGCTGTTCATCGTGGTGCTGGCAGGGAGCTTGATTTTTGGCGCATTGGGCACGTCCTTCGCGGCCGACAAGATCAAGTGGAAGATGACCTCGACCTGGTCTCCTGCTATCAACCTCTATTATGGAGAGAAGGAACTCGTCAAGTATGTCAAAGAGATGACCGAGGGCAATTTCGATATCCAGTACTTCCCCGGCGGATCTTTGATGGGAGCCTTCGAAGTGTTTGACGCCTGCTCCAAGGGCACCGTGCAGGCGGCCGGAGACTGGCCGTCGTACTGGGCGAGCAAGGATCCGGCCTTTGACTTTCTGGGCTCCTTTCCCTTCGGCTTCACCAACATGGACTATATCATCTGGCTGTATCAATTCGATGGTCTCGAGCTGGTGCAAGAGCTGTTCGGCAAGTACGGAATGACCTATTTCTGCCTGGGCGCCACCCCCATGGAATCGGGCTTCCGCACCACCACGAAAACGGGTCCCATCAAAACCATAGACGATTACAAAGGACTCAAGCTCCGGACGCCGTCAAGGGCCACCATCTGGATCCTCGAGCAACTCGGCGCAGCACCGGTTAAGATGGCCGGCGGCGAGATCTATCTGGCCATGGAGAGGGGCGTGCTCGATGGGGCCGAATTCAGCAGTCCGGGTATCGACTGGGAGATGGGCTTTGCCGAGATCACCAAATACTGGAGCGTGCCTTGCTGGTTCCAGCCTTCTTCCGAGCTGGGTGTGATGGTCAATCTCGAGGCCTTCAATGCGCTGCCCAAGGAATACCAGGCCATATTCAAGTACGCCTGCCAGGCGGCCGCAGTCAAGGCCACGGCCTTTTACGAGGCCGACTCCGCCCGGGCGATCGAGAAATTCAGACAGAAAGGCATCGAGATTGTCACCCTGGACGACGCCAGCATCAAGAAGCTGGAAGATCTGGCCGGCCAGTATTGCATTTCAGCAGCCAAAGAGTCCGAGGCCTACGCCAAGATCCTTAAATCTCAAATGCTCTACCTCAAGCAATACAAAGATTGGCGGGATATGTCCGGCGAGTTCGGTTTCGGCCGTCACCCGGCCTACGTGGACAAGGTTCTGGACGCACTGAAATAAATGGGCAAATAACCGGATTGGGGCCTCGAAGTTTTACCGGCGAGGCCCCGGCACAAATAAACAGGGAAGATATAAACATGCTGGCCTTGCAAAAGATTCTGCGGATGATCGACGGATTGAGCGAGTGGAGCGGCAGACTGTTCATTTGGCTGATCGTACCGCTCACCGTCATGGTGGTGTACGAAGTCATAGCGAGGTATTTCTTAAGATCTCCCCACATCTGGGCGCCGGAAATCACCATGCTCTTCTTCGGTCCCCATTTCATGCTGGTGGCCGCCTACACCCTTCTCCATCATGGGCATGTGCGCATCGATTTGGTGTACGGCCGGTTTTCGCCTCGGGTCAGGGGAATCCTGGACATCATCACCTATCTGATCTTTTTCTTTCCCTTTTGTTTCATTATGCTGCAGCAAGGATGGATCTATGCCGCCACATCCTGGGCACAGAATGAAACCAGCGGCTCGGCCGCCTTGCCGATTGTCCCGTATATCAAGTCGGTGATCCCGGTCACGGCCGGTATGCTGTTGCTGCAAGGTCTGGCCACTTTCCTTCGAAGTGTCATGCTCGCGGTCAGAGGGGAGGAATAATGGAACCCGAAGTTATTGCCATAGGAATGTTCGCGGGGTTGCTGATCGGCCTTTTCATGGGGCACCCTCTGGCCTTTGTTCTGGGCGGCCTGGCGGTCGTGTTCGGTTACTTCGGATGGGGATCGGCGTCCTTCTACATGTTCATCAACCGTACGTACGATGTTATGGACGGCTATATTCTGGTGGCCATCCCCCTGTTTATCTTCATGGCCCAATTCCTGGATCAATCGGGGGTGGCCGAAGATCTTTTCGATACCATGCGCCACCTGTTCGGCCCGGTGCGGGGAGGCATCGGCATCGCCGTGGTGGTCGTTTCCACCCTTTTTGGGGCCTGCACCGGCATCATCGGCGCCTCGGTGGTGACCATGGGGCTCCTGGGCATGCCGGTCATGCTCAAATACGGCTACGAGCACAAGATGGCGGCCGGCCTCATTTGCGCCGGAGGCACCCTGGGAATCCTGATCCCGCCCAGTATCATGCTGGTGGTCATGTCCGATCAGTCCGGCGTACCGACCGTCAGCGTAGGCAAGCTGTTCGCCGGGGCCATTATCCCCGGCCTGATCTTGTCGGCGCTATACATCCTCTACATCCTGATCAAATGCTATTTCAAGCCTGAGGCCGGTCCGGCCGTCAGCCGGGAAGAGCGAGCGGCGGTTTCGAAAAAAACGCTGGCCCTCATGGTGACCAAGTCTCTGGTTCCCCCCATGATTCTCATATTGGGGGTGCTCGGATCCATGTTCTTGGGATGGGCCACGCCCACCGAGGCCGCGGGAGTGGGCGCCGCTTTGGCCTTCATGATGATGGTCGTTTACGGCAAGTTCTCGTGGCGCGGTCTTTATAACGCCGTGGTCAACACGGCCCGCACTACCTCCATGGTGATCATCATCCTGGTCGGCGCCAGTTGCTTCACGGGTGTTTTCATCGGCACCGGCGGAGGCGATGTGGTCAAGGACACGATCCTGGGCCTCGGCCTGGGCAAGTGGGGCACCTTCATTGTGATGATGGTCGTTTACTTCATCTTGGGCATGTTCATTGACTGGATCGGAATCGTTCTCATCACTTTCCCAATTTTCCTGCCCATCGCCGCGGAGCTGGGTTTCGACAAACTATGGTTCATTGTAACCGTAGCCGTGATGTTGCAGGATTCTTTTCTGACCCCTCCCTTCGGATATGCGCTGTTCTACCTGAAGGGCGTAGCTCCGCCGGAAGTGACCACGGCGGAAATCTATTTTGGCGCCTTCCCGTTCTGGCACCTCATGGAGGTGGGGCTGATCATTGTCGTCATATGGCCGGAGACCATCACCTGGCTCCCATCGGTGCTGATAAAATGAGAATCTCGTAACGGGAGCGGGCCGGAACGAGTGACGAGAGGGCGCGACTCCCTGGAGGCGACCGTCCGGCCCGCCCCTGCTGAAGAGAATACCGTTCCGGACTTGCCGAGGAAAGGCCTCCTGAGGGGCGCTGCGGGCCGGGATCATCCTGCCGCCGCCTCGGGACGAGTTTTTGTGCATTCCGGGCTGGACATGCGAGAACGATCTCGTTACGATCCCATCCGGTGCGAGGATCAGCACCGGACCACCAGGCTCCTGATGGGGTGAACCCGTAACGGATCCCGTTCGGACGACCCCCTTGGGCAACCCGACCACGGCTGATACCGGTCCGGCTGAGGCGACCGACCCCGAGAGCGCCGGGGGTTTTCCGAAGCCGAATTCATCAAGGAGGACTCATGGGAGTAGTGATTGTATCCAGACAGGTGGGAAGCTACGGCGATGAAATCGCCGCCTTGACGGCCCAGAAGTTGAACTACGAGCTTATCGGACGGGAGAAGGCCCACGAATTGGCCGACGCCTGCGATCCGGACTTCAAGGACGCCTGCCGGCTGTACGAACGGGAAATACCCAAGAGTTTTTGGGAACGCTTCTTTCTCAACAATCTGGCTTACGCCAGCCTGTTCGAGTCGCTCAACTACGACGTGGCCGCGAGAGGCAATGTCGTCATCCTCGGGCGAGGGGCCCAAATCGTATTGTCCGGGGTCCCCGGGGTCGTCAAGGTGAGAGTCGTGGCCCCCCTCGACATCCGGGTGGACAGAGTCGCGAAAGATCAGAATATGAAAAGGGAACAGGCCGAGGATTTCGTCCACAAGTATGGTCATCAGAGGCGCGCCCTGATCCAACAGATCTACCACCGGGACCTCTCGGACTGGTCCCTGTACGACATGGTGCTGAACACGGCGGCCATGACCGTCGAGCAAGGCGCGGAACTGATTCAGCACGCCGCAAAAATGATGATACCGCCACCCAATAGAAGCGAAGTGAAAGCCTTTCTCCAACGGCAGGCTCAGGCGAAGCTGCTTGAGAGCGCCATCCGGAAAGAAGTGGGCGCGGACGCTTACCGGCCCATCGAGGTAACCTCCCCGAAGCCGTCGGTGATGGTCATCACAGGCCATGTCGGCGACAAGATGGTGAAAGAAAAAGTACTCAAAATTGCCAGGAATTTCAAAGGGGTGAGCGAAGTGGAAGACCGATTGGCCACGACAGCGCTAACCTTCTAACGAGGACGAGTGTCATGGACAAACCGTTGTGGACACCCACGGAAGAGCAGATTGCCCGGGCAAATATGACCCGCTTCATCGGTTTCGTAAACGAGCGTTGCGGCAAGAAGCTAGAGACCTACGAGGAATTGTGGCAGTGGTCCGTGGAAGCCATTCCCGAATTCTGGGATGCCTGGTGGGAGTTCTTGGGCGTCATACATTCCCGCAAGCATGACCGGGTAGTCGACGACGTCGCCAAGATGCCGGGGGCCCGGTGGTTCGATGGCGCCGAGATGAACTTCGCCGAGAACCTATTACGCTACCGTGATGACCGAGTTGCCCTGATTTTTAAAAGCGAGGCCAAGCCTTCAACGAGCATCACTTACAGGGAACTCTACCACCAGGTGGCCCGCATGGCCAAGTCCCTCAAGGAGGCCGGCGTGCGGAAAGGCGACCGGGTCGCGGGATTCATGCCCAACATGACTGAAACTGTTGTCGCCATGCTGGCCGCCACCAGCATGGGCGCCCTGTGGTCCTCCTGCTCGCCGGACTTTGGAATCAAAGGGGTGTTGGACCGTTTCGGCCAGATTGAACCCAAAGTCCTTTTCACGGCTGACGGGTACTTTTATAATGGCAAGACCTTCGATTCGATCGAACGCATGTCCGGGATTCTGAAGGAACTGCCCGCCACGGAAAAAGTGGTGGTGGTCCCCTATGTGAACGAAGAGCCCGACATCGGCGGCCTGCCGCGATCCATAAACTGGAACGACTTCATAGCTCCGGACGCAGGTCTCGAAATCGACTTCGTACAACTGCCCTTCAGCCATCCGCTATACGTTATGTACTCATCCGGCACCACGGGAAAACCGAAGTGCATGGTTCAGAGCCAGGGCGGAGTCCTGTTGAACCAACTCAAAGAACAGATTCTTCACTGTGACCTGAAGCGGGAAGATATCCTTTTCTATTTCACCACTTGCGGGTGGATGATGTGGAACTGGGTGGCCTGCTCCCTAGGCGTTGGAAACACGGCCATGCTCTATGACGGCTCCCCATTCCATCCCGACCCCGAAACACTTTGGAAGCTGGCGGAGGAGGAAAAAATCACGGTCTTCGGCACCAGCGCCCGCTATCTTACCGCCATCGACCAGGCGGGGATAAAACCCGGCGAGAGATATGACCTTTCTTCTGTGCGAGCCGTGATTTCCACTGGATCTCCCCTGCCGGCCGAGGGCTTCGAGTACGTTTACAGGGACATCAAACCGGATGTGCATTTGGCCTCCATCTCGGGCGGCACCGACATCAACGGGTGTTTTGTGGCCGGCAATCCCATTGGGCCGGTCTATGCCGGACAGATCCAGTGCCGCTGCCTGGGCATGAAGGTCTTCGCTTACGACGAAAAAGGCCGGCCGGTGTATAACCGGACAGGAGAACTCGTTTGCACGGCGGCGTTCCCCTCCATGCCCATCTACTTTTGGGACGATCCGGAAGGAGAGAAATACTTGAACGCTTACTTCCGACAGTATCCCGGCGTTTGGTGTCACGGAGACTTCATTGAAATCTCCGATCAGGGGGGAATCGTTATTTACGGCCGCTCCGATGCAACCCTGAATCCTGGAGGCGTCCGCATCGGCACCGCGGACATTTACAGCGTGATCGAGACCATGCCGGAAGTAGCTGACAGTATTGTGGTGGGACAGGATTGGGAAAGCGATGTAAGGGTGGTTCTCTTCGTAAAATTGAACAAGGGCTACGAACTCGATGACAAGCTTCTCGCCCGTATCAGAACCGCCATTCGTGTCAACACGAGCCCCCGGCACGTACCCGCCAAAATCATCCGGGTCGCGGACATCCCCTACACTATAAACATGAAGAAAGTGGAGCTGGCCGTCCGAAACGTCATTCACGGCCGGCCGGTAACCAACCGAGACGCACTGGCCAACCCGGAAGCGTTGGATCTTTATAAGGAACTGCCCGAGTTAAAGAGCTGACGCATCAGATCTAGTCGGGCATCGAGATTGAAGCCTTAAACCGCGATATCAAAGACACGTCGGGGAACTCATTTCCCCGACGTGTCTTTCGGTTCTCGTTAGGCCCTGGCCTGCTTTCGTAAGGGCTGACTGAGCATTTCTTTGGTTTCCCGATAGAAGGTTCGCAAAGGAATGTTTGCGGGGCAGACTTCTTCACACAGGCCGCATTCAATGCAGAGATCCACCATGTGAATGGCCCGGGTCATATGCCAGAAGGGGTTTTCCGGCGGGATGTCTCCCGTCGAGAGATGTTCATCCGAGTCCAACGTGCACTCGTAGCAGAAGCACATGGGGCAGATCTCGCGGCAGCCATAACACTTGATACACCGGTTGAACTCGTTTCTCCAGTAGGCCATCCGCTCGCTCAAACTCAGCTCTTTCAACGGATCGTCCGAGTAATCCCCGGCGTCCACCACTTCTTCCTCGGAAACCACATCCGGGTAAGGCTTATTGCACCGGCAGGCCTCGGCCAAGTCCGATGGACACGCGATTCCAATCATGATCACCCTTTTCGGGTCGAGCTGGTTGGCTTGAAAAAGCCGAAGCACCCCGCGCTCGTCGCATCCCCTCACCAGAACGCCGAACGTGCCGAACGGATGGGATCGCATAAACCTTCTCAGGATCAGGTTTAACGGATACCGGACATCCCCTGCCCGATTCCGATCCCCGAGCGACAGGTCGTCCAGTTCCGAGGGGTCCTGGAACCAGTAAGGCACTACTTTTCCATATTCGTCGTTTTTTAGACCAAGGAAAGCCTGGATTCGTTTCTCCTCCAACAGCTGCTTGACCCGTGCTATGATCGCCTGCTTTGTTTGACTCATATCCGCTGCTTCGCTCATATCCGCTCGACCCGGTTCAGGCCGCCTCCATCTCGTTTTCGTCACGACTCCGTTCGTAACAGATCAGTCCACAGTTCAGGCAAAGCTTCGCTTCCTCTTTCGCCATCTCCTGGGTCAACTTGAGATCTTCATGTGTAAAACTGAATCCATCCTCTTCAGCTCCCAAATCGGGAAGCCGCTTTCGAGGCGCCGGTAGAACGTCTTGTAACTGCTGTATGTTCTGAAGACACGAACTTGGCTTGATCGCCAGTTCAGGCCATTCGACCGGAAGACCTTTTAAGTACCGATCCACGGATCGCGCGAGCTTGCGTCCGGCGCCGATAGCCTCGACCAGCGATTTGTAATCGCTGACGGTGGCGCCGGTGTCGAACATTCCAATCTGTCCTTGAGGCGAAGCCGTTTTATACGCGTCTATGGTACGCCATTTAATGGGCCGGTCCGAAGGTTTTTCTTCAGTCTCTCCATCTGCTTTTTCAGGGGCGTCGGTTCGAACAAAGATCAGTTCCGGATATCGAGCAATGGCCGTTATGATCCGGTTCGTCTCGATGACCCGTTCCGACCTCGCTTTCAGGCGAGGCCGCGTATCCGGAGAAGTTCCCTCGTCGGCCGGCCGTATCCTCATGATCTCCAATCCTGTCAGAGCATCTCCTTCGCCTATCAGGCCGGTGGGAACGCCGGCGAATTCGAACCTCACTCCCGCGCTCGTCGCCCCCGCCAGATCAAACCCCAAAGAGGCCAACTCTTCCTCGGTTTTCCGGCAGATCATGGTGATTTGATTCTTACCGTCTTGCGCCAGCATAACGGCCATGTTCAGGGAAGCGCGAGAGTCACCGACGATCGCCACTTTGGATCCTGTGGGTATGTCAAGCGATCCGGCCGCCAGGGCCATCGTCAAGGGCATCAGCAACATGTTTCCGGGAACAATCTCTTCCAAATGTGTTTTTTCGCGCAGCATCAGGCTGTCCCATCCGCCGGCAGCCAGGACAACGGTGTCATAACCTTCTCTCAGCAGATCCGGCAAATCGAAATCCCGTCCCATCTTGACTCCCGTTTTAGCTGTCACGCCGGATTGCAGAATTCCTTCGATTTCCCAGTCCAGGACATCCATGGGGAGCCTGTAATCCGCGATCACGGTCCGGAGCAAGCCTCCGAGTTGTGGTTGGGCCTCATATACCGTGGCGCTGTGCCCCAACCGCGTCAAGAAGTACGCGGCGCTCAATCCCTCGGCGCCGCCGCCGATAACGGCGACCCGTTTGTCGGTGCTCGGTAGGCCCGCAGGGACGATCCGTTCGCCGCTGTTCATTTCGTACTCCGCGGCAAACCGTTTCAAATGATTGATACTGATCGGTTGATCGGCCAGTCCCCGGCGGCACTGATATTCACACGGATGGGGGCAAATACGCCCGCACACCAGCGGAAACGGGTTGTTATACTTGATGATTTCCACGGCCTTCCGATAATCGCCCTGAGCTATGGCCTGGATGTAATCGGGAATTCGGATCTCGGCCGGGCACGTCCGTTGACACGGAGCCGTGCATTCGTCCGTCTGATACAGGTGTTTCAAGCGACGGGAACCCGAACTCAGTTTGATGATATGCTTGGGACAGACACGTTCGCAGGTTCCGCAGCCCGTGCAGAGGTCCAGATTGACAACAGGCAGACCCGACTCGCTCATAGTAATGGCTCCGAAAGGGCATTCGCGAGCGCAGGTGCCTAGCCCGAGGCAACCGATAGTGCATTCCTTGGCGCCTCCGCCCATTAAAATGGCGGCCCTGCAGTCCGTGACCCCGCTGTACTTGAACCTGAGGTCCGCCCTGTCGAGACCGTACTTACATCCGGGGACGGCGATTTCAGGTTCCTTTGCAGAGACTTCCAATCCGAGGATGGCCGCCACCGCTTTAGCCACATTCGGTCCGCCTCCCACGCACGCGTTGGGCGCCAGCGTGCCGCTTACCATAGCCACGGCCGCGGAGCTGCAGCCGGCGGAGCCGCATCCTCCACAGTTAGCTCCTGGCAGGGCTTCTTCTACTTCGAGAATCTTCGGATCCACGTATACGTAAAAGAGCTTCGAAGCGACACTGAGTCCCAAGCCTGCCAGAAGTCCCAAACCGCCTATAGCTAATGCCGCATCCAGCATGTGATGTTCTCCTTGATTGTGAAAAAATTTTCTTGCATCGAGTAATATACATACTAATGTTGGTTTTACCAAGTGAAAAAGTCAAGTGAGCCGCATCCGGACCCTCAACAAAAAGAATACCGCTGCCTCGATTCGGTCGACATCGTACCCCGATGCGCGGAGGCGCATAACCTGGCCGCACCATCGGGTTCCACGGTCACCGGCGCTCAGGGAACCGTTTTTATTCCGTAGGTTTCCACTCCGGCGGGCATCTCGTCGCCCTTTCCTTGGCTCTGATGTCAGCCTTGAGCTGTCGGTACGTGAATACCATCCTCCTGATGATGGTCAGAGATTGAAACAGGCAAATCAACATCAGACCCGGCAGCCAGTGTCCGATCAGTCCGAAATAGATCAGCAACGCCAGTCGTTCCGGTCGCCCGCCCAACAGACTGACCTCACACGAGGCGATTTGCGTTTCGGCTCGAGCCCTCGAGTAACTCACCACCTGCGCCGTCACCGTAGCGTATAGGGCCAATATCCCGGAAAAGAACTCGCCATCGGCCAGAAGACGAAACGCCACGCCGGAAAAAATGAAACCGTCCGACAATCGGTCCAGAACCGAATCCAGTACACTCCCGAATCGAGTTCCGAGATTGTACATTCGGGATAGTAAACCGTCCCAAACGTCGCAAAGTGCGGCGCCTGCAATTGTTAACAGGCACCCCGCCGGCGTCCACCCGGCGGCAAAGCATACCGCGGCCGCCAGCGAGAGCAGAGACCCTGCGATGGTGAGCTGATTGGGTGTGACCCCCGCTTCGCGCATCCACGGGAGAATGGACCTCGAGCCCAGCCCCATGAGTCCAAAGACTCCGCAGATTATAACCACGGTCCATGATATGTCGAATGTGTAGGCCGATGCCAGCAGAACGGCGCCCGCTGCTAAGACCAAAACCCAGGTAGGCAGTCTACCCAGCATTTTTTCGTAGTTCGAATACATCGTTTCTGAAAGCCGAGTCCATGGCCGTTCCCGAGAGTCCTGACAGCTAGAAAAGGAATTCGACCAAACCGTTCTTCAACCTGATCGCGCCACCGTCTTTCAGCCACGGAGGACTCGGCTCCGACATCGAGCCCGGGAGGGTCGTCCGTGAAACCCTCGAGCCGTGTTATTTACTATAAACGACGGTCAAGAGGTTGAAAGCGTTTATCCCTTTCTTTATATTGGGCGTTCAGATAAGCCTGACCCCACGCAGAAACGGCGGCTCGGCATCCGCCTCCGATTTCTCAGTCTCGAACGGAAAGGACACGCCTATGCCCCAAACCCCCATTTTCGACGCCAAGACCCAAAAGAGGCCCATGCGCGTAGCGGGTTTTATGTCCGGTTCAGGCACCAACATCACAAAGTTAGTGGGACTGCAACATAGATTGCGCGCCGAAACGGACGAATGCCCGTTCGAAGTGGTGTTCATATTCAGCGACCGAAGCGATGGCGGATCTCAAGGCGAAAAAATCGCTCTTGCCGCCGGTGTTCCATATTTCAGCTACGATATCCGGCGCTTTCATACCATCCGGGGACTGCGCCGCAGCGTCGCCGCTTCCGAAGGACTCGAGGCTCGGCAAGCTTACGATGAGACGGCCAAGAAACTGGTCGAGGCCTTCGAGGTGGACGTTGTCGCTCTTGGAGGTTACATGAGTTACATCACGTTGCCCCGGTGCGTCAATGTCCATCCTGCTGATCTCACCATCAAGAGCGCCCACGGTTCCAGACGTTTCGTGGGTGACGACGCTGTCAGAGACGCCATATTGGCGGGCGAAACGGCTCTTAGGGCGTCCACCTTATGGACGGACGAGGGCGTGGACACGGGTCCTGTTTTGCTCGTATCTCGGCCGGTAAAAGTACGGTTACCCCTCGACCTCGAGAGACTGCGAAAGGATGAAGCTCTGTTGGACAAAGTCGTGACCGAAAACCAGGAACGTCTGAAGGAGGTCGGTGATTGGGAGATTTTTCCCAAAACCATCCTCTGGATCGCGCAAGGACGCTTCGGCCTGGACGAAAACGGCGCCGTGTACCTGGACGGAGCCCCTCTGGCGGACGGCTATCGGCTCGAGGAAGAATAACAGACCCATACTGCCAAAGCAGGAGGGACCCGAGGTGTCAGGGGACACACGTTTGGTCTCTCGTCAGCAGAGAACCCAGGCTTTCCTTGAGCTGATCGAGGATTCGAAGTGTCGCTCCCCAGATGACGGCTCCATCGTACCGATAATATTGTCTGTAAAGCGTCACCCCTTCGAAGTTGAAGGGTCCGAAATCCAGGTTGGATTCATCAAAAATGAACGACAGAGGCACCTCGATGATTTCATCGACCTCGATGGGGCTCACCACGTAACGGTACGGATGAGGAATGACGCCCACAAAAGGAGTAATGACATAATCCGTAATGGTACGACTCTGGTCCAGTTTGCCGAGAACCTCTACATCTTCCGGTTTTATGCCTACCTCCTCGTATGTTTCACGCAAGGCGGTATCCGCCAGATCCCGATCCTCCGAATGAACCGCGCCACCGGGAAAGGAGATCTGCCCCTTGTGGTGTCGGACCGTGTCCGTTCGCCTCGTAAAGAGCGCGTGCACGGCGCCCTCCTTGCAGAACAACGGGATGAGAACGGCGGCAGGCGTTAAAGCCGTCGAGCCGTCAATGCGCCTCCACGGCCGGTTCTCCAGTATATTTTTAATTTTTTCTTTCATGGTCGATATAAACGCGATAGAATGTGCCAAATAGTTTTAACATACCATATCACATGAGGACAACAACCTAATATGAAGAACAACGAAACAGTCCCTTCCAGAGAGGTTCACGCCAAGGTTATCTCACTGGCTGAACATCGGGAAAAGAAACTGGGTGAACGGCCATGCAATGGGTTTTGCCTAACCTGCAAGCGGATCAACGATTGCGAAGAATTCTTGGAGCAATTGGAGCAGGAATGGTCGGAAGAACTCAAGGAAATCGATCGAGAACAGAGCGACCGGATATACACGGTGTCTATGCCTGCGGGGGAAGGAAGACGCTTCGTGGGCGTTCTGGAGGAGACGCTTTTGTTTCAGTTCGTGGAGCACCGTACCCAACGGAACAAAATGTACGTCAGCACTGAAAAGGAAACCGTCAGCCGGCTTATGGTGGCGGAGCTTATGGATCTTGATATCGATTTCTGTTTCTTTTCTACGGAACGGGAATGATTCCTCAGATCGAAACGGGACGGCTAGGTATGACGGACAAAAAGAAAGATTCCACGTACGGTGAGTTCCTGAACGCTTACGACGAGTATTCCGAGCCGCAAAAAGTCCGGGATTTCCTAGACGACATCAGCGCCTACGCGAAGCAGAAGTCGGAACCGGAACGTGCGGAACGGGTAGGCGAACGAGTGAAGCAGGTCCGGGAGCAGAAAGGATTGACGCTCGAGGACTTGGCCTCACGAACAGGTTACACCACGGAATTGCTGAAAGAGATCGAAGAAGAGCTGGTTTCCCCGCCTCTTGGCGTACTGATCAAGCTGAGTAAAGCCCTCGACATGAAGATGGGCTATCTGATCACCGGCGGTGAATCCAAGCCGTACACCATCCTGCGAAAGCATGAAAGACGCCCTGTCAGCCGCTACGCCTCCAAGAAAGGGAAACGTTATGGATACGCATACGAGTCCCTGGCGCCCGGGAAAAAAGACCGGCACATGGAGCCGTTTCTGGTCACACTCGAACCTGCGGATGTGGAAGAAGAGCGGTCCACACACGACGGCCAGGAATTTATATTTGTGATGGACGGCGCCATGGAAGTGCTCTTGGGAGACGAAAGGCACGTGCTGTATCCTGGAGACTGCATATACTACGACAGCACGGTGCCCCATCTGGTGAGATGCCACCAGAGCGAAGTCACCCGCATTTTAGCGGTATTGTACGCTCCTTCCCATTAAGCCCGGCCGCCTTCGCCCGGCCCCAAGGCCAAACAGCCCATTTACCGATCTTCAGGCGATATCGGATCTTTTTCCATTCAGAAGGGCGAGTTCGTTCGATCTAGGTAGGGCGCGGCGCGCCTTCCCTTACTCGATTTCCTCACCCCGCGCGGCTGCCTGCGAAAAGAGTTCGCAAACCGATTCAAATAGGACCCAAGATCGTTCTTTCGAGACCGTTTCGCTATTTCAGGAACAGTTTCCAAGGCTTTCGGCTGAATGCGCGCCGGCATTATTTCGTGAGCCGCGGTATCCCTTCTTTCTTCCTGCCAAACTTGTTCGTGTTTTGAACAACATGGACATAAAAGGTACGGTTTGTGTAAAATAATCTAAAGTTATTTGGCCCAATTCCGATGAAGTTAGTAAATCTCATGTACACGTTTCTATGCTTGATGAGGAGGTTTAGTGTCATAAGCTAAGAGGCGTAGAATGGGCTTGCCGGAACTGGACCGATGTCGATGAATGGTCTGGCTACACAGGGAGGTGTGGAATGTTCACTTCCGGTATTCACCTGCTCTTGCGCGTCCAACCGGAAAAGAAGTTTACATCATCCGAGGTCAGCGCTCAGCTCAACGTCCCTCGGAGCACGTTGAGGTATTGGGAAAAGGAGTTCGCGGATTTCATTTCGACCCAGGAGACGAGTGGTAAACACCGTCGGTATGGCCCAAGAGAGGTCGAGATCCTGAAGGAGATCAAAGAACTCCTCGAGGTAAAAAAGTATACGATAGCCGGCGCGAAACGTAGGATGAGTGTCAACAGAGACGTTGGGAGTGTTGAACAGGTACTGGGAAAAGCAATGCAGGAATTGGATGGGGGTAGACCCCTGAACGAGGTGGCTACCAAACTGAAGAGGAAACTCGATCTGTAACCTTTATGACATCTCTCTTTAGCGTTCTCTGCCGATTCAACTGAAAGCCGCCGTGAGACTCGTCAAGGAAAAAAGGATGCGTCCACATACTCGGGGGCGTACGGGCAAGGGCGGATCACCGGCAGACCATGCAGACATGGGGGAGGTTGAGGGGATACTCATCCCGCGGGCCTTTAGACCCGGGTGACGGGCTTCCGCACATCCGGGTCGAAATGCGCCCTATTCTCTCACATGGATGAGGCCTTGTTGAATCAAGTCGAGAATATGGTCGTCATCAAGAGCATAATAAACCATCTTGCCTTCTTTCCGGTTTCGTACCAACCGCAGCGTTCTCAGCAACCGTAACTGGTGGCTGGTCGCAGATTCGGAAATGCGCAGCAGGGCCGAAAGATCGCATACGCACAGTTCCTCGCCGGAAAGCGCCATCAGGATCTTGATTCTGGTGGGGTCGCCCATGATCTTGAAGGTTTCCGCCAGCCGCCCGGTTTCATTTTCCGTCGGCAGAGCCGTTCTCGCGCGTCGCACCCGATCCACATCTACGGCGCGGACCTCACAGATCTCGTCCGTGCATCCTTCTTCTTCTTCTCGCTGGGAAACCATATTCACTTGACCGTTGTTTGAGAGTTGAACAACTCTTCATAATGTCGTCCTTACAAGGTCCGGCCGGCGTTCAGCTCAATCCCATCGCCTCGAGTATGCGGTCCGTGTCGCAGTGCGCTTCGAAGTGACGGGCCAGTCGATCGTATTGGTGAAATCTGCCCAGACGCCCTTTTCCCGGTTTTCGCTCCGCCAGGCCTTTGCATCGTCTCAGTTTGTTGAGAAAACGCGCGCGGAAGCCGGGCTTATCCAGAAGACCGTGCACGTAGCAGCCTTGGATCCGGCCGTCCCCGGACATGTATCCGTCCCGCCATTCGCCGGCGCCTCCGGGCTCCCGTATGCTCAACATGGGGAGTACGTCGTCGGAATCAGGGCGGGTTCGTCCCATGTGAATCTCGTATCCCTGAACAGCCTCCCCCAAATCCAGATGTGTTCCCAACACGCGCCGCACGATTTTGTTCCCTTCGAGCGTGGTGGTCAGCGGCAACAGACCGAGCCCGGACACCCTCTTGCGGGTCGATTCCACGCCAAGCGGATCCAGGATGGCGGCGCCCAACAGTTGGTACCCCCCACAAAGGCCTAATATAGGTCCCTGGAATCGGCGCACGCGGTCCGAAAATCCCTCGCGATCCATCCACACGGCGTCTTCCACCACGTTCTTTGTCCCCGGAAGAACGAGCAGATCGAAATCCTGCAAGTCCCTGGAATGGTGAAGGTAGTGAACCCGCACGTCGGGTTCCTGCTCGAGTACTTCCAAATCCGTGAAATTGGATATGCCCGGCAAGCGAATCACGGCCACGTTGATTTTGTCCTTCTCCACCGGTCCGGAACGGCGTTTGTCCCATTGAACGGCGACCGAATCCTCCGAGTCCACGAAGATATCGGTGAAAAAGGGGACTAATCCCAGGACGGGCTTCTTGGTCTTTTTTTCGATGTATTCCATGCCCGATTCAAACAACGAGGCGTCCCCTCGGAATTTGTTGATCAGGTAACCGATGGTGAGCCTTTTCTCCGTTGGGGTCATCAGCAGGGTGCTGCCGATCACCTGAGCAAACACACCGCCGCGATCGATATCCGCCACAAGAACGCATGGCGCGTCAACCTTTCGGGCCATGGCGAAATTCACCAGGTCGTTGCGCTTCAGGTTCATTTCGCAACAACTGCCCGCTCCCTCCATGACGATAACCTCGTATTGAGAAGCCAGGGCATGATATGATTCAAGTACTTTTTCCTTGAGCTTTTTCTTGTACGTGTGATAATCCGCCGCCTCCATCTGGCCGAACACCTTCCCCTGAAGCACGATCTGTGCGCCCAGCCCCGAAGAAGGCTTCAGGAGAACCGGGTTCATGTGGACGGAAGGCAACACCCCGGCGGCTTCGGCCTGAACGATTTGGGCGCGTCCGATTTCCCCGCCCTCCACTGTGACGAATGAATTATTGGACATGTTTTGCGCCTTGAAGGGCGCAACGCTGTATCCCCTGTTCCTGAGAATACGGCAGAAAGCCGCCGTGACAATGGATTTTCCCACGTCCGATCCGGTTCCGAGAAACATCACGTTTTTAGCCAACTCTCCGATCGCCTCCTTTAACAGCCCGTGAAAAAGTCTGGTTGCTACAGGCTGGTGAAAAACGATGAAATGCAAGGCGCGCAAATCCCGAGGAATGAGCCGTACATAGAGTACGTCGCAGTGACGAGGGATGAAGCGTCACGCCGTCGGCGTGACAGCAGATCGCGTTCTTCACCAGCCTGTTAAGGTTCGAGCAACCGCCCCACATCCAGGCGGTCCTGAAAGCGTTTCACGCGCACCTGGCTCGTGTCCAAAGTCTCGACGATGGGCCGCTCC
The DNA here is from genome assembly GCA_016208165.1 of Deltaproteobacteria bacterium. Classification (NCBI taxonomy): domain Bacteria; kingdom Pseudomonadati; phylum Myxococcota; class Myxococcia; species Deltaproteobacteria bacterium. The sequence continues at coordinate 30,064 of JACQYL010000027.1, read as the reverse complement.
TTTTCCAGCACCGTCCTCCAGGTCGTGTGTTCCACCGGAGGCAACGCCACGAAAGCCCAATTCCAACCGGCCGCCGCGAAATGGGTGTAATCGAACGCACGCGTCGCCAAGATGTCAAAATCACCGGCGTCGAAGCCGTTTCCACATCCGAGCAAGAAATCGGCTCCTAGTTTAGACAGGCATATGGATACTTCCGGTTGCAAGAATTCATCCACGGAACCGACCCCTATTCTGGCGGCGCCGTTATCCGTCAGATCGGGCAAGAGCGAGCCCGGAGACCTTCGAACATCCTTTATAAAATGTGAATCGCGGCGGCTCTCCGTCTTGGCTCCGGGCCGAACCTTGTTCACGTATCGTAGCACGCCGTCGGACAGGGTCTCCTCGTGGCCCCAACAGATCATCATGTTGAACTCGCCGGCCATTTCTTCGAAACGGTCGAACATTTCCGAGGTCTCCGAAAGACGGCTCGATCGCAGGAGGGCCCCCGGCAGCACGGCCACTTCGACTTTGCCGGACACCTCCCCCAGTTTCCGGTGAACCATTTCCAACAGTTCGGATCGGTCAAGCGAACCCGGCACAGGAACCGCGGCAAACGTTACCGGACCGGGTTCAGGCAGTTCATAAAAAGACGTCAGGTCGCGAACGGATCTCAGGTCCAGGTACACGTCATGGTACAGTTCCGGCCTCCGTTTTCGTTTCAGTTTTCTAACGCCACCGGGCCGGATGCGTCCGTGCTTCAGCGGAAGATCGCAGAGAAACACACCGGATTCCGGCACACTGTTCTCCATGAGGACCTCGCCCTCCGGCGTGTAGAGACCCGAGTGCGAGTTTCGAGCATCGAGATGAGGCTCGTAACCGCCCCGATTGCAGACCGCCAGGTAGAAGCCGTTTTCTCGGGCCCGAGCCCTCCAGATGCGCCTCGGATCAAGGCCCGACGTCGGCCAATTGGCGGGGACCAGAACTAGATCAGCCCCACGCAGGGCCGTAACTCGCGGAATCAGACTGTGGTAGGCGTCCGAGCACACCAGGAGGCCGATCCGTCCCCACGGCGTTCGAACCACGTTCTTCTGATAGGGAGAGCCCGGACAGGCCCATCGGATCTCAGTGTTAATTTTTCGGTAACGCAGCGCCAAATTCCCTGCAGGATCCAGCATAACGCCCGAATTGTAATACATCCTGGTGAGAGCCGTTGTTTCAGGCATCCCGAAAGCCACATAGGCGCCATAGTTTCTGGCCAACGCGGCGAAAGCGTCCGTTGTCGAACCTGGAATCTCCTCCGTCACCGATCCCACCTCCTGGCGGTTCCGGAACGTGTACCCGCTGCAGGCCAACTCCGTATTCAAGAGAATCCGGGCGCCCTTCTCCGCCGCCCCGGCGTTCAGGGCCAGCAGGGTCTCGAGATTCTTCTCCTTGTTTCCATGTTCGGGTGCGAAATGCACGAATGCGATTCTGAGCGAATCGGTCATATCAAAATCGATCCAGTATACCGAAAAAGCGAGCCGTATTTTCAAATCCGATCCGATAGGCCCAGTCTTGGCGTGTTGACCGGCTATGGACAAAACGAAACAAATCTTCGTAAAAATCGTGGTTGGAATCCGTGTTCAGCATGACTCTTTCCCTGGCCTTGGGAAAACGATCCAGTATGGCAAGAACATCCTCCGGGCCGCACTTGATGGGAGACATGGTCACCCCGGCCCAGAATCCCCTCTCCAACGCGGAACCCACGGTTTCGGGAGTGAGGTGGTCGACGACTATCCGGTTCGGATCCAGATCCGCCTGTTCCAGTATGTCGAGCGCCTTAAGCATGACTCGGACCTTATCCTCTCGCGGCGTGTGAACGCAAACACATCCTTCCCTGTAAGAGTTCAGGGCCTTCAGGTGGGCTTTGAACACGGCGATTTCGAGGTCCGACCCGGTCTCCAGCCCGATTTCTCCAACACCGAGACAATACGGATCTTCCCGGAAGCGCAGAAACAGGTCGGTCAGAAATACCTCCGGAGGAAGGTCCCATCCCGCTTCAGGCGGGATACATCGGGGGTGAATGCCGACAACGTGGTAGCATCGTAGTCCCCGCAAGTTCAGCCTCCGCACCAACTCCTTTTGTTCCTCGAGATAGGATCGCACCGCCTGAAACGAGTCGCGCCCCTCCGAGAAGGCCCAAGAGATGGGTGCAAGGTTTCTCTCGATCATCCAGTCAACGCGTGCCGGGTCTCCCTCTAATATTCGATCCAGATGCACATGGGAATCGATCCGATAATCGTTGTTCCCCATTCCTTCGCTCCCGGTTCTAATTCGCTTGGACGGTTCCTGTCGGCGAAGCTCCGACTCGCTTATAGCCGGCCGGCGTATCGATCGCCGGGTGTTCGGATACAGACGCTGCAGCGTCCGACAAGTCAACCAGCTCGTTGACCGGGAAATTCGCGAGCGTGGATTCATGGTTTCCAATCACCACCAGCTCCGGCAAGGAAGACAGCGGAAAAAATCCGAAGGCTTCTCCTTCGTCATCGATGAAGCCGTCTCCGTTGCGATCGGTGCCGGCCGCCAGCAAATAGGCGCCTGCCGGGATACTGGTGAACGCGTACGAATAGTCATCTTTCTTGAAGACCACCTGCTGATGGGAGGTCGTAAAGGAGTTCGGGTCGATCACCAGCACATAGACCGGCCCGACGTCTCCTTGAGCCGAAGCGGCCTGCTGCTTTATCATGATCACCGGCACTTCAACGTCACCCTCCGCCGGCGCGTCGGCGGAGATGATCACCTTTCCCGTATAGGTCCCATCCGACACCTGTGCTCGATCCACCGTCACCGTGACTTCCGCATCGGAGGGTGTTGAAGAACCCGCCGTTCCTTCCGATTTGCTGACGGATAACCAGGTAGTGGGGTCGGTCGTCACAGAGAAGTTAAACTGACCGGACGGGTCGCTGCCGCCGACATTGATCACAGTGAGCAGCAAAGCCGTCTTGTCATTGCTGAAGTTGAGGCTGGATGGGTTGGCTGCAGGGATCGGCGGAGAAGCGACACCGCCTCCTGAAGCGTGTTCCACGGCCTTAGCAGCGTCCAGGAGCCCATACCCGTAGACCATATCGTGCCCCGGGACGCCCAGGTCCAGCGACAGGAGCCCTCCGGCAAGCCAATTATCGAAATCGCTTGGTGTAAACCGTTGCCCGTCGTGGGCGGCCATGTAGGCGGCCTGCATCAGCGCAAGAACCCCCGCCACGTGGGGAGTGGCCATGGAAGTCCCCTGATACCAGGCGTACGTGTATCGGATGGACCCGGATATCGAGTCGTCTCCCAGCGTGGAAAGCACGCCATCGGGATATCCGTCACCGTCTATGTCCACGGACGTGTCGCCCCCCGGCGCCGCAACGTCCACCGAGTCACCAAAATTGCTGTACCACGCTTTCTCTTTGTTGAGGTCAACAGCGGACACGGACACGACACCGTTCAGGCTGCCCGGAACAAAGTTGTCGGCGTCCTGATTCTGGTTTCCGGCCGCCGCGACAACGACCACACCGGCCTGGCGCACCTCATTCACGCCTCTTTGAAGCAGAAAAGAAATTCCCGGTCCCCCCAGGCTCATGTTGATGACGTCCGCGCGCTGCTCCGGTACGCTTCCTGAATCGTTGGACAGCGAAGCCGCGTATCGCATGGCCTGGTATATGTCATAGTCCGTGCCCCCTTCTTTGCCCAGCACACGGAGGATCATCAGCAGGCAGCGATGATCCACGCCGGAAACGCCGACGCCATTGTCGGTCCAGGCTCCTACCGTGCCGGCGACGTGCGTGCCATGAAAAGAAGAGACCCCGCTTCCGTCTTTGTCGCCCGGATCTTCAGGATCGGAATCCAACCCATCCCCGTCGCCGGCGGAAACCGAGTCGCTGATGAAGTCATAACCGTGATCTTGGACGAATCGCTGGGGATCGAAATCCGGATGGCCCGAGAGAACGCCGGTGTCCAGGATGGCGACAATGACCTGATTGCTGCCTCTCGTGGTGTTCCATGCACCCTGAAGATTCACCAGCGGATAGTGCCACTGGCGTGCGTACAGAGAATCGTCGGGAGTGAAGGCCGGACGGCGAATATAGTTCGGCTCGGCCCAAAGCAGATCCTTTCGGGCGCGCAACAGATAAATAGCTGCAATGGTTTCCTCCCGGGCCCGATTCTTGTCCAAAGAACTCAATTGCTTCTTTTCGCCGGTATTGACGGTGGTTATCGTGACAAGGAGCGGACCGGCGCCGAATGCGCCGGCCTTGACCCGAAAACCGGCCTGACCCGCGATCGCCGCCTGGAGCAGATAGCCTTCCTTGAAACGGACTACCGCCTCGCCGGGCACGAACTCGGCATCCGCCGGAATGGGGGCCGATTTGCTCGCGCTCGAGGATTGCCCCACCACCAGCGTATAATTCGACGACAGTCCGGCCCCTGCCGCGGGCGTTACCCTGATATACGCATTTCCCGTCTGATTGCCGGTGACGATTTGTTCCAGCTTCCCAGTGCCTGTTGATGGCGGAGTAATATTTTCTCCTGACTCATCCACAAGATACAGGTCCAGGTTGAGGCTCTCCGGAGCCGACACGACTAACGTAATCGTAATGGCTTGTCCCGTGAGCCCGAGCCCGTAGTAGTCTTCGTCGAACTGGAACTCGTCGAAACCCGACGCCCACCCCCCCACGGTGGATGGAATCGAGATGCTCTGCGCCGAAGGAATGGAATCGTTGTCGCCCTGTTGGAAAGGATCGTTCGTATCTTCGTCCGCAAAGGAATCTTGCGGTATGGTCAGATCTCCGACGACATTGCCGTCGGGCGGGAGTAAGGTGGCTCCCGGCGCGGCAAACCACTTGAACAGCGTCTCACTCTGAGCCTTACCCGTTTCCGATGCGGGCAGCGTCAAGACCGTAGCCGCCTCTGTGGGGGTCGTGAAGGTGATGGTCAACGATGCCCCTGAGCCGGACAGGTCCGGTGCGGCGAAATCATTCACGAACGTGTCGTCGATAAACGTGTAGAAGCGCACCAAATCGAATGTAATGATCGCTATGGCGGACCCTGTGTCGTAGTTCTGGAAGAACATGTTGACAACTCCGCCTTCACTCAATTCCGCGTCCTTCCAGATGCCGTTCAGGCCCCCCGACACCGGACTGCCGTACCATTTGAATATCGAGGACGACGATTCGGGAGTCTCACCCGAAATCGAGAGCGTAGCGCGCCCCTCGCCCTGGTCGAAAAAAACGATCGCCAAATGGTGGCCCGCTCCTTCCATGCTGTCTACATCGATTCCGTCCGAATAGTTTTCGTCCAGGAATACATAGAAGGTGCTCAAGTCGGGAGTGACAATGACAACGGCCGACCCTTCCGTATAGGTCTGGATGTAGTAGTTCATGGTAGGGTTCGGCGTGTCCGGTCGAACGTTCTTCCATATCCCGTCAAAAGCCGCTTCCGACGCGCCGGTGAACAGTATCGTGGTCAGAAAGACCAGGACAGCTAGAGAGACCCACTTCTTAACCTTCATGATCAAACACCTTTCCTGAAACGCCAAATGGGACTCAGAAACTCAAAGTCAAGCCCGCATAGGGCCCCATGAGATCGTAGTCTTGTTCCAGACCGTTCGAATCCACTTTAATACTGAGGTAGCGGTAACCCACAGCAATGTCCATGAATGGAAACGGCGTCAGTGAAAGCTCACCGAGCGCATCGATCATATGCTCTTCAGACAACAAGATGCCGCCGGCTTTCATTCGAAACTCAAGAATATCCGCGAGAAATCCCAGATGCAAGCCGACGCCGCCCATCGGCCGGAACCAGGAGATGGCGCGAGTAGCCCTTTGCCCGCCGCCTTCTATGCTGATCTGGCCCGTTTGGTAACGCCCGGCCAGGAACGCGTCCACGGAAAAGCCCGCCAGAACGTTTTCCAGGTCGAGCAAAGTGAAAGCGTATTCCATTTCCAACATGGCCCACTGGAAGTTGGTGCTCAATTCCGTGCCGGCGGGAAACGTTGTTTTGCCAAAGACCACATCCTTCCCGGCGTCTTTGGACCCCTCCTGGTCATAGTAGGTGACGCCCAGTGTGAAACGATGGCGGCCCAGGCCGGCAAAAGCCTCTCCGAACGGAACTCCGTGGAACCCCATATCCAAATCGTCCGAGAAGTCGAGAACCGTGCCTGAGGCGCCGTTGTTGCCTTGAAGGTTGCCGGTTATATCCGCTATCCAGAAGTTTCCCCTGGCGCCAATCTCGAAGGCAGTGCAGGTAGAGGGTTGCCAGTACAGCACGGAGAGCAGAAGAAACAAACACACCGATGACACAATCGTCTTCCTCATGGCTGTTCCCCTTTCTTGATAAGATTTCTTTTTTTATACCACATTTCAGGAGCTTTTTCATAGGGGTTGTCCTCAAACACAGGAATCTGCGCACGGCACAGGCTCATCGACGGTATCCGATGGACTCTTGACCTGCGACTTTATGACGCCTCGGCCTCACGACAAGCCTCCGGGTTGCTTTTTCGACTCAAGCTCCCCTTAACCCAGGGTAGCCGCCGGACGACGATCCGGTTACCGGACCGATATCATGCCCGCCGCCGTTGGAATTGAGTTCCGGAAGCTGCTCCGTCGGGTGCGGACTTCTCGATCCTGTTTTTCCCCTGCATCTGTTTTTGTCAAAAAACAATGAACCGTTCCGGTTTATCAGCTTATGAAAGCAATAAGGAGACACCATGAAGAAAAAATGGGGTCAGAAAGGAGTTAAACGGAGCCTTCCGTTGACTCGTGAATGCGCATTTCCGGAGACGGAATCGAAGGCCCTTGATTCCCTGCACTTGGAAGCGACTTTTTTCGACAGGATCCAATTGAATTGACTCGCGCCGGAAGGTATTAATTAGTAGGCTGAATAAGGGTATCCGAGCAGGCGATCCCACAACAGCGAAGCCGATATGCTCGCAAGAAGAGGGTATGGTTATTCATGGGCGGCCGGTTTGGAAAGTACGGTGAATGGAAGCGAATAGGCCGACTGCGCAAGCAGGGCCGGAAGGAAACGAAATCGTTCTTGAGCCGGAGCAGAAAGCTTGCTAAAAGCGGAAGGCTTTCAGATCGGTTCAAGTGCAGGCCTCGCAGTCGTCGTTACAGACCGGAATCGGGCAGGATCTCGGATTCCGGAAACGCATCGACCTAAAGTCGACCAATGGGCATCGTTTCAGGTTGACCGGGGCTGAACAACCGCGATGCTTGGTCAAACAGGTTGTGTTTGAACAAGAATTCGGGTACATTCCCTATTATTTGTGGCGAGTGTACGATCCAAGTGGAGGATCGTTCCAATACAATCGGCGGACGTCTTCATGGGTTGGACGCCGGGTATCCGCTTGGGCTCATGTTCAGGCCTCGAAAGAACGACGGGAAGTAGGAGATCACCGCAACGACAAGTATCGTGCGAACGCCCGCCCTTCCTTGTGAAATGAAGTCGAAGAGAGGGGAGGGGAGGGCGAGATGACCGGTCTCGATGCCGCCTTTAGTGCAAAGGATGCCGTTACAACGTTGAACCGCAAGAAGGACCGTACCAATGATTAAAGTGTGCCCCGTTATTTCCAGACCGGAGGAATTCGAAGGATGCAAGGAAGAGCAATGCGCCTGGTGGAATGACTTCGAAAAGCGCTGCTCGGTTTACATTCTTGCTAACGTTCTGAGCCAACTGTGTGATACATTGCGCAGGCGCGAGCTTTGATTCACCGGTTTCAGCCTAAATCGCTTTTCGAACGAAGCCTTCTTCCCCAGTTTTTTTCATTAATGCTTCCAAGACGTTAGCCGCACTACCGGTCCGAATCGCCTCTCGGGCCAATTCAATGCCTTCTTCGATGGCGCCGACTCGTCCTCCCAAGTACAAGGCGAACCCCGAGGACAGGAGCACTAAATCCGCCGGCGCCCCGGGAACCCCATCCAGGATCGAACGAATGATACGCGCGTTTTCACCGGCGTCTCCGCCTTGAACATTCGTGGGGAGAGCCCTCTTGAGACCGAAATCTTCCGGCACTACCGTGTACGTGTGCAACCGTCCGTTCTCCAGCTCCGTAATCCGTGTTTCCCCGCATATGCTCATCTCGTCCAGGGAATCCTCACTGTAAACGATGCCCGCGCGTTGAACGCCCAGCTTCAGTAACAGAGAAGCGGTCTTTTCAGTACGTTCGGCCTCGTAGACTCCCAGAAATAAGGTCTCCGCACCTCCGGGATTGGCCAGAGGTCCCACGATGTTGAATACGGTCCGGAAACCCAATTGATCCAGCAGGCGGTATAGGGGCCGCATCTTTCCGTTAGCCGCGTACAGGAAACCCAACCCCACGTCTTCCACGAAACGGATCACCTGACTCATGGACACATTCAGGCTAATCCGTAAGGCCTTCAGTACGTTTTCACTGCCGCAGTAGTCCGAGGCTGGGGCCATACCGCTTTTCAACACCCGCATTCCGGATCCGGCCACCACGAAAGCCGTAGCTGTGGACACGTTAAACGTGCGGGTTCGTGATTCATGTTCCATCACACGAGAGCGCGTCTCCGATTCCAGTTGGATTTCCTGTCGGTCCATGGAGAGCAGACGGGGAACCGGTTTCGCCTCCGGAAGGATCCGCCTGAACGCCTTCAACGCTCCAATCAACTCGTCGTCCGTTTCCCCCTTGGTTCGAAGGGCGTAAAGAAACGCCCCAGCCGCAGCCTGTCCCATTGTTCCGTCCAACATCTCGGTCACCGCTTCGAACGTTTCTTCTTCCGTCAAGTTTCGGCCCTCAATCAGCCTCTGAATAACATTGGTCATGTGATGTTCCTCCCGGGCAGAAGGTCTAAAAACGAAAACCGCGGGGAATGTTGCTTTTGCCCGCGGTTCAAAAAAGAAGCCGCGGACCCCTGTGAGGGCGTCCGCGGCGATATTGTTTATTTATGCGCAGCAGCCCTCACCAGAAGGGCCACCACCAGTTTTCATTTATTTTATTAGCAGCAAAAAACATAATACTAGTATACCTCAAAAAGGACAATCCTGTCAACGCTTCTATTCCGTGTTTTATTCCCGCTGTCCGTTGTACCTTGATCCGTCTTCTTTTTACATCAGCCCGGGAAGTCCCCAACGCGCTCATGAGAGAGCCCCATACCCTGCGCCAACCCAATGCGGCTTCCTCCGGCCAAGATCAGCACACCTCCGCGATCCGATCGGCAATCGAAGACCACGAGAAATCCCTCCTCACCAACTCGGCGCCGCGAAGGCCCATTTCCTTCAAAGCCTCCGGATCGTCCAATACATTCAACAAGCCCTTCGCGAACGCTTCCGGCGTCGGGTCGGTTAAAATTCCCGCGCGTGCCGAGATAACCGCATCCCCCAGTTTGGGCACACGAATCGACACCACGGGCTTCCCCATGGCCATGTATTCATAAAATTTCATGGGATCGAACAGGAACCCGGCTCGATTCCTCACAAAGACAGGGAAATACAGGCCCACATCCGCCACGGCGATCCACTTGGGAACCGATTCGGGGACCACGGTTCCGGTAAAGTGTACGGCTTCCCGGATTCCCAGACTCTGAGCGAGTCGTTCCGAACGTCTCCTTTCGGGACCATCCCCCACCAACAACAGCCGAAAATCAGGTTTTTTCTTCAACACGTAGGAAGTCGCCTTTAGCAGATTCTCAGCACCATGCCAAACCTGAAACGTGGAAACAAAGACTCCAACAGGATTCTCGTCCCATCCTAAGTCCATACGCATTCCGTTGCCGTCGCCGGCTGGGGAGAACAAAAGCGGGTCTACGCCGTTCCCCAAAATAGTAATCTTTTCTTCGACTCCGGGGGTCAGCGAAGACAAATAGGTGGCTATCCCGGGGCTCACAACCACCAGATGGTCCGCTCTCTGGATGCCTTTGCGCTCCCAATAACACATGAGCGGATGCAGTGCGCCCCCGCGGATCGGCATCTTCATCCGAAATTCCTCCGAAATGATGCCGTTGATCTCGCAAACCAGTCTGCGATGAGGCGAATAGGAAGCCATGTGAGCCAACAGTATGGAATCGGCGTAGATTACAGAATCCTGCGAAGGCAATTGCGCCAGAGCCGATGCGAGCAATCCCAGCCGAATCGGTCCGAACGGATGGGAAAAATACCGCGCAGGTCTCATCCCCGCAGGAGTGGGCAAAGCGATATGGCGGTGGATAACCTCTTTCAAGGCATTAATTGAGGCTCCCTTCCGGCCCACCAACGTCACTTGAAAATGTCGGGATAGGTGAGGCAGCAGGGACAACAATCGACTACACTGTCCCGTAGTTCTCTGAAAATCCTCCAATGTGACGAAAAAGAGCCGGGGTTTGGTCATGGCGGTTACTCGGTTCCCATACTTCCAATCAGTCGCACATCCATATAGATCCTTCCCGTTTCACTACCCGTCCGAACGGTGTCAACTCGCTTCCGAGCCATCGGACAAGCCCCCTTTCTTGTTACACGGATCACACGATACGCGTGCGAATGGGACAGGTTGCTCAAGATCCTCGCTATCCTCGGGCGGAAGCAACACCACCCTTTCACCGCGGAAGAAGCCATCCGAAAGATTCGCGACTTCAGGGCGGTGTGACGGCGCACAACCTTGAGAAAACCATCTCTTGGGAAATCCGGAAAATCGCGGCCTGAAAACCTTCCATCTACGCGTCATATCGGCAATAAACAGCTATGCATGCCTGTCGAGGCTCCTGCGTTGAGCCCTTTGATAGACCATTTTCGACCAGGCTCGTTTCAATCCTTTGCCAATCGCATGCAAAGGGACCTGACTGAGGCGATCCAGCGCCCAGAAATGTTTGAGGTAGTTTGTAAACCCAACGAATGTGTCATGAAATCCGGAGGGGTTCGACGACCTCAAGAACAGATGGTAGTTGTAGCAAAAGCTGAGCAGTGGATGGATGTCGTCCGGCGGACGTGTCTTGACCTTAGCCCCAATGCGTTCCAGCCTCGAAACGGGCAGAGCCTCCAGTTGATCGATCACAAAAACAGGAACGGGTGCGTCAAAATTGGCTCGCAAATACTTCAACGTCTTTCTTAACGGCAGAACCAGGGATCGTGTCTGAGCCAAGTGAACTAAACTCTTCCATTTGATTTCGACTGGCGACTTGCGCATCACGGTAACGGCGTCCGCTATCCAACGAAGCGGCGGCACCTTGCTCCACGCAGCTCCATGCGCGCAAATATGTAAAAGCTGACAGGTAGCATTTAGCGCAAAAGAGGTCACTCCGTCAATTTGTATTGCATTCGGATCTTGCCAAAAATACAGATCCGCGTCGGCTTGATTACACTCGAGCAACAGGTGCCAATGCACGTCCACATTCAAACCTGTGGGTCCCTTGAAACCGAGCGAGTGTCGAACCGGTATCAGTCGTTCCGGCGCCGACGGATTCGATTCCGCTGTCCAGCCCGACCGTTTCAGGAGTTTTAGGGCAACAGCCGCCTTATCCGTCGGAATCAGCACATCGACGTCGCACATGGGACGAACGCCGTAATCCTCGTAATAGAGGACCGTCAGGGCCGCTCCCTTGAGTACCAGCGTCCTGATCCCCGCCCCGTGAAAAAGGCGGAGAAGATCGGCTAATTGCTGGAGCATCATTCTGTTTTCGTACCATGTTCCCAACCAAGTTTCTTTGAATTCGCTCAACACCGGATCGCGGAGGCCCTGCGAAACCAAGTTGGAGTATACTAAAGGAAACAGGCGCTGGGATCCTGCATCAACATCCCTGAGATCCGTGCTCGCCTTCCATTTCTCCCATGACTCAACGGCATTCTCCCCTTTCATAAGTGACGCTTGAAGCAGCAACACCTGCGTTGCTGTCGGCCACAGATTTCCCATGTCGTTTACCGGTTCCACGTAAACCTCACGCCTTCCTGAACAGATCAAGACATCAAATACCTAGGTCCTCGTCTGCTCGGTCGAGCAAATGCTAAAGTTCCGAAGAACTCTGATAGAGGGAAAAGCACTCTTTGGCGGGTCCGTCCTGGTTCACAAGGACCACATGCTGGTCTTTTAAAGCATAGACCTTTTGAGCTTCGCGTATCACGGTTTCATTTTGGCTTATGAGCAGAATGGAAGGGTGACCTTCCAGCATTTTGAGATTGTGCAGGAGTTGACGCATGGAGGATTCATCCAGATGATTGGTGGGTTCGTCCAGGATGAGGAGCTTGGGCCGGCGCAATAGAGCGCGCGCGATGGCGATACGTTGGCTTTGACCGCCGGACATGAGCAATCCGTTTTCCCCGACCATCGTATCGTATCCCTCGGGAAGTTTCTGAATAAACCCGTCCGAGGTGGCCAGTTTCGACGCTTGGATGAGTGCTCCCTCGTCCACGTCCTGACACCCGTAAGTCAGATTTTCATATATCGTCCCCGGAAAGAACAATGGATTTTGCGTTACGACGCCTAAATGGCGCCGCAAATGTTCGATGTCCAGTTCGTCCAACGGATATCCATCCGCCAGAACGGCCCCCTTTTCAGGACGGTAGAACCCGAGAATCAGATTCACAATAGTGCTTTTGCCCGCCCCGTTGGGGCCCGCCAGAGCCACGATCTCTCCCGGATTAATGGATAGGTTGACATCCTGGAGGGTGGGCGCCTTCTTGTACCTGAAATGGACCGAATCCAGAACGACATTTCCCTTGAACGCGATCTTCTTGGCGCCGTGGTAGGGCGTATAATCGTCCAGATGCAGAAGCTCGTAGAGCGTTACCAGTGATTCGTTGCCCGCGATGATGGCGGGCACGGCGGCCAGGATGCTTCTGAGATATCCCTTGAACAAGCTCACCGCCACGTAAAAGGAAAGCAATTCACCGAGGGTCATAGCCCCGTAAGCCACGGCGCATCCACCCACGATCAGCACGAGAATCCCGGTTGAGGCCACCATGGATTGATGGACTATGGTATAGGCGGATCGCAGCCAAACCATGGCGCTGCTCGTGAGCCTTAACTCCTCCAAATGCTGCTTCTGGCGATCCAGCTCAAACTCTTCGGCTGTCTGAATTCGAGTGAGCACCATCATCTGGAGCACAAACAGGATCCCTTTGCTGAAGGTTTCAAAAGATTCACGGAAAGCGCGAACCCTCTTTTTGAGCTTCTTGCTCATAACCTTGCTGGCGTAAAGCAAAAATGGCCCGACGCCGACCAACATCAAAAACAGGACCCAATTCAGATAGATCAACACTCCGCTCAGCACGAGAGCGACCGTAAGCGCGGGCAGCAATTCTGCGAAGACCGCATTGCCCATCGCGTCCAGCCGTTCGGTATCCTGAACGATACACGCGTGCAGCTTCTTACGATCGACATTGCTGTGGTACTGTTGAGAAAACGTGTAAAACCGCTTCAGAAGTTCGTCGCGGAACCGTTGGATGGCCGTTTTGGTGACGCGAAGAAACGTGTATCGAGTCATCAGGTCGACGGCAGCGCTCCCGAGCGTCAGCAGCATAACCCCCACACCTGTAATCACTAACTTATCGATATCACCTGAGGGTATAATGCGATCAAATATCTGGCGAACAAGGAAGGCGATGGGGAGCACCATTATGGACTGGATCACTGAAAGGCCGATACTCGAGAGTAAGGCCCCGAGAGAACCCCTATAGAACTTTGAACAATATCTCCAGACCTTCGCTGTCATAGGGATCCTTCAAAGGCGCATTGCGTGCGCCTGCAGTCCGTTATGCCTCTTACAGAAAGCAGGTCGGAAGGGCACCCGTCATGGGCATTAGGCGGCTCTTGCGCCTGAAACAGATCGCGCATCGGTCCCTGCCGCGGATATGGTATCCCAACGCAGTTTCGGTATCACGCACGAGTTGTTGATGATTTTCGTGAAGCCGATCTCTGCCTTTGAGTCTCGAACAAAACGATGGCTCCGCTGACCGAAGCATTCAGGGATGCCACTCGACCGTACATCGGAATCCGAAAAAGCGCGTCGCAGGATCGCTTCAAAAGGGGTCGAATCCCTTTTCCCTCACTTCCAATGACCAAAGCAACCGGTGATGCGAGGTCTATTTCGTAAAGGATGGTGTCGGCTTCGGGCGCAGCTCCGTACACCCAAAGCCCCGATTCTTTCAAGCGCTCAACCGATCTGACCAGATTCGACACTTGGGCGACCAGCGTGTGCTCCAGTGCGCCTGCGGAAACTCGGCTCACTGTCGTGGTAATGGGGCACGAATCGCGCAGGGACACGATGACTCCGTGCGCCCCGGCGCCATTAGCCGTCCTGATGAGGGATCCCAAATTCTGCGGATCGTGAATGCGGTCGATAACGATGATCAAAGGCGGCTCGGATTTGGCCTTCGCCAGCCGGAGCATGTCGTCAAGCGACGCCGCTTCAAAGGGGCGAACTATTCCCACCACGCCCTGATGGCTCCGTCCAGTCGCCAGTCGGTTTAATTCGGCGGGATCTTTCTCCGTCACCAACACGCCGGCTTGCTTGGCCAGAGCGCGAATTCTCGATATGCTCGCGCCTTGCCTTCCATACGCAATGTATATTTTTTGAAGACGGTTTGATTCCGAGCGAAGCGCTTCCAATACCGGGTGGGACCCGCAGACGACTTCCTCCGTCTCAGAGGGTTCCTTCAGCGGGTCAGGCTGGAAATGAGATCCAGATTTCTTCTTGCTCGACATCGGCAGGCTGTAACGATGGAGACCAAACAACCCAAGGCTTCGTGAAGCTGTTCATTCACCACGGCATAATCGTATTCAGGGGCGGCCTCAATTTCTTCCTTCGCCGTAGCCAGCCTTTGGGCCAAAGCGTCAGGATCGTCTCGTCCCCGAGTTTTGAGTCGATTCTCGAGTTCTTCCAAGGAAGGAGGCAACACAAAAACGCGAATCGCGTCCGGGAAAAGCCGTTTGAGTTGAGCCCCTCCTTGAACGTCTACGTCCACCAAGAGGTCCTTTCCCTGGTCAAGAACCGTTTCAACGGCAGATTTGGGTGTTCCGTAGTGCTCGCCATACACGCAAGCCCACTCCGCCATGGCATTCATTTTGATCAGTTTCTCGAATTCCTCTTTTGAGACGAAGTGGTAGTCGACCCCTTCGACTTCTCCCGATCTCCTCTCTCGTGTAGTATACGAGATTGAATACTCGAGTTTGTCCACGGCCTCAATCAATCTGCGGCACAACGTGGTTTTCCCGGCTCCCGAGGGAGCCGAGACGATAAATAGACAGCCCTTGAGGGACATTAGTCCTCTTCCGCAGCCATCTTCAACAGATCGTTGTTAAACCTCTGTGCAATGGTTTCAGCCTGGACGGCGGAAAGCACGATATGATTCGAATCCGTTATGACAATGGAACGTGTCTTTCGTCCCTGGGTCGCATCCACCAGGCGTTTCTCCTTCTTGGCCTCTTCTCTCAATCGCTTCATAGGCGCAGAACCGGGCGCCACTATAGCCACAACTCGATCCGCCACAACAGAATTTCCAAAACCGATATTCAAAAGCCGGCCAGCCATCGTATTCCTCCTAGCTATTCCACATTCTGGATTTGTTCGCGTAACTTCTCAATTTCACTTTTAGCGTCCACGACCCAATGAGCAATTTCCGCATCCTGGGCTTTCGAGCCGATCGTGTTGATTTCACGATGCAACTCCTGAATAAGAAACTCGAGTTTTCGCCCTGAGGGCTCTTCACGATTCATCAGAGTTTTGAACTGGCGGACATGACTTCCGATTCGAACCACTTCCTCCGTGATGTCACATTTTTCAGCCATAAAGGCCGCTTCCTGGATGATACGGTCCTTGTCCGCCTCGAGACCGCTGGTAAGCTCTTTAATGCGTTCGGTCATTTTCTCGACATAGACACGCGTAACTACTTCCGAACGCCCTTTGATGTGCTCCGTAAGGTCCGAGATCATCTGCACGCGGTGTGACAGATCTTCGGAAATGGTCTGCCCCTCCCGCAATCGCATCCGGTTAATAGAGTCCAGCGCCCGATTCAAACCCTCGGACAGGCTCTCCCAAACCCTCTCCAAATCTTCTTCGGGGGGCTGCACTACCAAAATGTCTTTCAGACGCCCGAACAAAGCAAGGTCGATGTCGCCCGGAATTTGCAATTCTTTTCTCAGCAGGGCGAATCCGTCCAGATACTGCCGGGCGAGTCCCAAGTTGACCTGAAGATTTGGTTTATTCGTTTCCAGGCCTGCCGAGGTCAGCGAAAGCTGAATCCTGCCGCGATCAATCCGCGTGCTGACCGCCTGCCGGATCTGGTCCTCCAGCTCTCTCAAATGGAAAGGAAGACGAACTGAAATATCCCGAAACCGACCGTTTACCGTACGAATCTCGAGTGTGTACTCGACTCCGTCCAATAAAACGGATTCTCGTGAAAACGCGGTCATGCTTTTCATGATTCGGAAACCGTTCTCAGAGCCTTTAGCTGCTGTCCGTACGTTCTGCGGATGCGGTTCATATACGTGATAACCTCTTCGCGAGCGTAATCGGGGTAAGTCCAAGGGAGAGGGTGATATGATTTACTCTGATACATTAATGTCAAATCCGCAAAAATGCTCCTGCCAAGATAAATCCTATGGGCGCGTTCCTTGCCCGTGGCCAAAACCAAGCTTCCCTGCGTCAATAGGCCCGGGTCTATATTGACGGTCCTTCTTCCCGAAAGGGAAAGCGCTTGTTCGAGATCGTTCGTCAGCCATTTAATTTCGGGCAGCCGATCCGCCTGCACGAGCCGATCAAAAGAAAAAAACCTTCGGACCAGCGGGGCGCCCATTTCCGATGAATAATAATCCGTCCACTCAAACGGACCAACATCGCTGACGAAATCGGCAGGGCCGAATTCCTTTTCGAGTTGCTCTCCGGCCTTCAGTATGTTTTCATCAGCGTTCCCCAGGATACTCGCCACAAGCTTGGCCGGAGGCGGAACGCGCGGCGAACTCAAAACTCACCTCCTGATGCTGTTTCCCTGTACCGCCCTCCTATCTATTCAAATGAGATTCGAAAATCAAGGAAAAGATATCAAAGAATCTCCTTCGTCCGACCATTGTTCAGAATCGCTCGAAAACGAGTCGAAATCCGTTCCCACACATCGTCCACTTCAATGGCCTTGAGGCACACGTTGTCCGGGCACTTCCGATTCGTACACTTGGGTTCCGCGCACACCTCCTCTTTCCGATACAACACTTCGACCTGACCAACCCTGTATGGTCCGATGCGAGCAGGGTGGTCCGCGCCTATGAGGGCCAGGGTAGGCACCTCGAGAGAGAACCCCATGTGCATGGGCCCACTGTCGGTGGTTACGAGCAAGTCACACTGTTTCAGCATTCCCGCTACAACGGAAAGGTCATAGAGACCGTTGGTGGCAAAAGAAGGAGCACGAATGGCCCGAGCGATGCTGTCGCCCAAATCGGCCTCCCGGGCGCCACAGAATACAATGAAGCCGGCCTCGTATTCCGCCGTCAAGCGGTCGGCGATTTCGACGAACCGTTTCCAGGGCCACCACTTGTAGGAGCCGGAGCCGGCCGGATGAAGCCCAACCAGCGGTCCTTTTATGTTCCCAAGGTGACGTCTCACGATCTCGGCGGCGGCGACATCCGTTTCCGGCGAAGTCACCAAATCCATGTGGACGCCGTGAGCCTCCGCCCCTATGCGTCGGACCAGTTCCAACCTTCGTTCGATGGTGTGCAGAAACGGATCCACGATATCGACAGGGTCGGACGTCAGAAACCTGAACTTGCTGGTGCCCATACCGATGATGGTTTCCGTTCCCGCGAGATAGCACATGGGAACGGACTCCGGATCGTTCCCGTGTAGAATTACGGCGACGTCGTAGCCGACGTCCCGCAGTTCCCGGATCAGGCTTTTCATACCGTAAAACTTGCTTCTGGACAGATGAATCTGATCGATATGCGGATTACGGTGCACGAGCGACTGGTAGCGCGCGTCACATACCAGTCCCACATGGCGGTCCGGATAGGACTTCTTCACGGCCCGTATGGCAGGCGTGGAAAGGAGAGTATCCCCTATGGCGGTATTCGAAACGAGCAGAATTCGCCGTATCGAATCCAAGTTGCGACAGGAGAGCGGAATCAGCGGCCTTTTCTTCACTTGACGTTTGAAATAAGCTCGAGTACCCGCTAGAACGGTCTTGTTCCAGAGTCCCACTTCTTGCTTTCCATCAATTCGTCGTAGGTAGATTCCGTTTTTTCAGCCACCACGGGCCATGAGAAATTCCGGACCACTTCTTCCCTCGCATTTGCGCCCAGACGCAGGCATTCATCCCGGCGTGCGAGCAACTCCAAAATTCGCACGGCCAGTTCGTTCGAATCGTCGGCGCTGTCCATGAGTATGCCCGTTCTTTCGTGGGAGACCAGTTCCGGGATACCTCCCAGACGAGTCGTCACGACCGGCAGTCGCGCCGCCATGGCTTCGAGCAGAACCGAAGGAAATCCCTCTTCCAGCTGGGAAGGGCATACGCAGAGGTCTCCAAGGCCGTAGTAGAAATGCATTTCATCGGGTCGGACGAACCCCGTGATTACGACCCGATGTTCATGGTTCGAGATCATCTGCATCAGGCGCCTGTAATAATCCGTCTTACGATCGGCTCGATTCCTGCCAAAATGCGTGCCGCCCACCAACAGCAGCATCACGTCCTTGCAGGCATCGCTCTGGAAAACGGTTCGCATGGCTTGAAACAGGACGCTGACTCCTTTGTTTTCCCGCAGCTTCCCCGTATAGAGTATGACCCGTTTCCCATCGAGCCCGTACCTCCGTCTCAGTTCGCGAACTCGCTCCTCTTTTCCGGAAGGCGAGTAACAGTCCGTGTCAACGCCGTTGGGCAAGACCGCTAACCGCTTTGCACCCCTTGCCAGCCGATCCCGCTCCCGCTCTAGAACAAATCGGCTGACCGCCAGAAAGAGATCGACGGGAATGGACCACTCACCCTCGGGACGTTCATACTTGCCAAGGTAATTGTACAGGTTGTGCATCTGTAGAATGATGGGCACTTGGGAGGGAAGGTAACGGCGCAGGTGAGCCGCGATTAAGGGTCTGTTCTGAACATGGACCAGATCGGGCTTCGTTTTCTCCAGATGGTTCAACACTCGTTTGACGTATCGGTTGTCCGGCCGGTGAAACAACTCAGCCACCCTGCGACTCAGTCGTCCCGAAGCGATCCGGACGTAGTCCACTCCGTTTCTGGTTTCGCGACGGGGTAACTCCGGATCGGTGGGGCTGTACACCGTACAACGATACCGGCCCATTCGCCGGCACACATTCTCTATCCAGTTCTCCGTAGCTCCGCCTCGTATGGGGGGGATGGGGGTCAGCTCGGGTCCGATCATGGCGACGTGTTTCATGACGCGCACCCTTTTCGACGTCGCTCCCGCCAACTCTCCAGATGGTACCATTCGGTAAGGTAATAGGCGAATTTCAACAACTTGATCGCGCCGTTGACTTTAACGCAATGAAGCGTGAACAGGTCCTTTTTCGCATGCCGGTTGTCCGTATGTACCACACGGGCGGCCTTGTAGCCCGCATCACGGACCATTTCGACCGAAGATTCGTCATAATCGCCATACGGATAACAGAAGCCGTCCACTTCGGCCTGCAGTACGTTCTCGATGTCTTGCTTGGATCGGAAGATCTCTTCCCGCGCTGACTCGGGAGGCACGCGCACCAGACAACTATGCCGGCACGTGTGGGAACCGAAGGAGAAACCTTCCTTGTGCAGCTCCCGAACCTGGTCCCGATTCATCAGAGGGACCACTTGGTCGGGGTCGGAAATCCAACTGCTTCTTTCCCCGATAAAATCGGAAACAAGAAAAATAGTTGCGGTAAGACCGTTTTGTTTCAGAATGGGGGCGGCAACTCGATAGTTATCCAGATAACCGTCGTCAAACGTGACCATGACGGGCTTGGGCGGTAAAACGCCTTGCTCGTCAAAGAACGCCGCCAACTCGCGAAAGGATATTGTTTGGTACCCGCGGATGCTCAACCATCGCATCTGTTCCGCGAAAGCCGAAGGAGACACTCCCTTGGTCGGGTGAAGTCCCTCGTCCACACGGTGATAGTACAATATGGGCACCCGGACCGAACGCGTCTTCATGTGCTTTCGAGGATCTCCTCGTAAATTTCCAGCGTGCTCCTGACGTTTTCCTCCAGCGTAGGCAACTCGCCCGGCGCCACTCTACCCTGCTCGATCGCGCTCTCGAGTGCGGTTGCCGCCGCCGCGATGTCCAGCGGGTTCTCGAGTATGTACCCGTTTACGCCTTCTTTGATGAGTTCGGAAAAACCATTCATCCGGGTGGTCACCACCGGCAACCCAAAGGCCGCCGCCTCGAGACAAGCATTGCTGAAAGGTTCATAGAGGGTGGGTAAAATGAAACACCTCGCGCGCCTGTAAAAGGGCGCTACGTTCTTTTGAGGTCCGCAAAACAGCACGCGGTCCGCCACTCCTGATCGTGAAGCGAGCTTTTCAAATCTGCCGGGACGATCTTTCCCCACCACCAGCAACTTAACTCGCGAATCCCCCAGTAGAGCCAGACATTGGATGGCCGTGGCAAGGCCCTTTCGTTCATAACCGGAACCCACGAACAAGGCGAAGCGATCCGCTGGGTTTCCGACGGAGAGAGGTTCAGAGGGCGCGTCCAACAAGTCGGGATTGAAACCATTGTGAATCACCCGAATCCTGCGGGTGTCCACTCCGTAGTGAGCCATAATCTCAGCCTTGCCCCGGTTCGAGTTCGCGATGACCTTTTTTAGGGCCGGCTCGGAAAAAAGCCTTTTTTCCAAATACAGATAGGTCAGATGGAGTGGATTAAATCCATACGAGACACGTTTCAGGGCAGGATCGGCTTTCGCCCTCTGAATCAGCCATTCTTTGTGGCACCCGTCTCCCGCCCTGTAGACATCCTGTCCCAACGTCCTCTCGAAGCTGTGGACAATGTCATACTCATTTCCGGACGTCAATCGTTTACAAGCCATCGCAAACCAGAGAATCTGAAGAAAAGCCGGTCCACGGGGCGCCGCGACACGATGGAAGCGGATGTTCTCACCCTCGGACTTCCACCGGCTTGCGAGCATATGCACTTCATGCCCGCTTTCGTTCAGCCTGCGGGCGAGGGCGGGTTTGCAGTATCTGTTTGAGGGTGTTTTCATTGCTCCACATCGGTTTGCTGAAATCCGTCCGAATGACGCTCGGGGCAACGGCGTTTACCTGTATATTCGAGGCGGCCAATTCCTTGGCCAAAACCTTGGTCAGCATATCCACGCCCGCTTTGGCGACGCAATAGATGCCGAGACCGAATGTGGCCCTCTGGCCGGCAATGGAGGACACATTGACGATCTTGCCTCCCCCGCGTTCCTTCATCGATTTTACCGCCTCTTTGGTGCAGAGGAAGACGCCTGTAAGATTCGTCTCGATCGTCTTGGTCCAAAGCTTCTCGTCCGCTTCCGACACCATGGGCGTGAAAATGTTCATTCCCACATTGTTAACCAGTATGTCTATACCTTGTAACCTCTCCCTAACCGCCGCGAACACTTCCGAGATCTGTTGGGTGTCCCCCACCTTGGCCGTCATGCCCATCGACTCGATGCCCGCGGCTTGAAATTCCTCCAGGGCGGCGTCCACATTTTCCTGTTTGCGACCGAAAACAGCCACCTTGGCTCCCGAACGGCCTAAGGCCAGCGCCAGGGCTTTTCCCAGACCGCGGGTTCCTCCTGTCACCACAGCCACCTTACCTGCAAGATCCACCTTCATTCCTTGCATGATCTCCTCCTCGGGTTCTCACCATGTTGAAGGACATTCATCTCACCGAGTACAACCTTTGTCTTCACTCGAGGATGTTCAACACCCCTTCGACGAACAGGGAAGAACGCCTCCGCCGCTGCAGGCAAAGGTCGCACGTATTCACGTGAACCCCCGGCGAAGGAAAGCCGTTCACTCGAAGGCTACTCGTTTCTTCCCCGATCCTCTTTTCCTAATAACCAGGATGACGTCTTCGGCGTCGGAGACGCCTGAAACGTGCTCCGGTTCACCGGACCACGTTTCCATCAGATGCTGCATCGAACACGTTGCGGTCGAGTGCAGTGCTATTCCGCCTCCAGGATAACAGCCGCTCCCATGCCTCCTCCCACGCAGAGCGTGTCCAGGCCCAATTGGTTTGATCTTCTGCTCATTTCACTAAGAAGCGAAATCATGATTCGCGCTCCGGTGCATCCCACTGGATGGCCGAGACCGATTCCGCTACCGTTCACATTGACAATGTCCCGGTTGAGACCGAGGGCCTTCTCGCATGCCGGATCCGGCCAATTCAAATGCACGGAGTGCGGCCAGGCCGCCGCCGAACTTTCCTATGGGGGTTCGCGCGCCCGACACCAAAACTATATCTGTCTTCTTTTTCACTAAATCCTCCTTTACCATCGCTTCAACACTATCTTCAAATTCGAGAGGATGTTTCGAGACTTAAATGCATACTATAGCGGAACTTGGCATGAATGGCCATTCATTTCTTGCCACGCACCTGTCCATCGTTCTTCGCGGCAGATCTCCGGATCGGATCGGTAGACATGCAAAAACGGAAGGTTACCGGTGACGAACGGCGATGGATCGGCAGGCGAGAAGCACCCCTCCGAAAGCTGCCTGTACGACCTCTCTGCGGGAGGCGCCCCACCCTTTTCGGAAAACCCCTCACCCGGGAGTCGGCTCGGGGAGCGGCGGCGACCTGAAAGGGGTTCAATAGGAAATCCGGACAAGGTCCAAGGGAGATCATTCAAGACTTCCCTCGGCGGAATGAGACCTCTCCGCCTGCGCGTCCGAGAGTGGATGAAATCTCTTCCTTTTCCTGATTAAAAGAGGGAAAGCGATCCCTCGCAGCCCCAAGGCGAGGCCTGCGAATCGACCGACAACGGCCTTTCGCAAGTTCGGCTTTTGGACTCAGTTTCCTTGAGACGTGATTACATCCTCCGCCCAGCTCAAGGCAGCCGACACTGTGGGAAATCCAATCGTACTGGTCACCAGAATAATGGCATGGCGGATTTCGTCCGGGGAGGCTCCAGATTGGAGCGCCCTTCGGACATGACTGTGGACCGCGCCCTCGGATCGCAAGGCCGTAGCAGCGCCCAGTTGAATCAGGTGGGCGGTCTTCTCATTCAGGGGCCCTTCCTTGTGCGCCGCCTTGCCTAGTTCTTCAACCGCTTCCATATACGCTTTGTGCCTTGTCCGTATGGTGTCGAACCACTTGGGCATGCCTTTCTCCGACATGAGCCTCGCCCTCCTTTTAGTCATTGGAAATGCATTCTTCCGGTCTTATCCTGCATAATCAAACATTCTAACACACCGCTCGTTCCCGCGGACACAGAATCCTTATAAAAAAGGAAGTTGGTTGGCGTGGAAAATACTTAGCAGGGGATTCAAAAGGGGCTTTCCGTTACTGCGTCCCGGCGCGGTGTATGCGGAGCAAGAGGAAAATTCCCGGGATCGCCGAGATCAACATAAACAATGAAGGGGGGTGATACGGAAGGGATTCAGTCTCAGCGAGCCAACGAACCCGCGGTGGGAACGGTTAATTTCCAGATGGACTCGAAACCGTCCAAAAGGGTGTTCAACGTCTCCGGGTCCGGCTTCGTCCCCACGTGGCCCACGATGCCCAGGCTTTCCATACGGTCGTGAATTTCGTTCGCATCCATGTCGGTGATCACACCACAACAGGTAAAAGGAGAAACCCGGACCACTTCCTTCACAAGATCTCTCCCCGGCCATATCTCGACTTCATCGTGAACCAGCACCAGGTCGTACCTGTTGTTCCGTATACGTTGAACGGCTTCGTCCGCCTGAGTACAGAAGTCCACCCCGTAGCCGCGGTCTTCCAGCACGGGCATCATCCAGTCCGCAATATCTCGATTCGGTTCCACTACCAGAACCCGAATCTCCGGAGTTTTCTTCATAACGATTTCGTCAACCGATTTTCGCATACGGCAGTTTGCCGGCGGATTCTCTTGTGACCGATTGATACCCTCCGCGTCCGATCCGGATAGGGGAGGGGTCTCATGGATGTACCGGGGTCGCCGGCTACCATCCGCCTTCCACGTCCGCTTTATCGGCCACGGGCAACTTCCCGTCCAGGAAATCAGCGATGGTTTGTTTGACCGTTCCGCTTGCATTGTTGGCCACTTTGATCCCCGCCTTTTTCAACACCTCGAAGGCATTGGGGCCGCAGTGACCCGTGATCAGTGCGGTGGCGCCCCGATCCGCCACCCAGGCGGCCGTTTGAATACCCGCCCCTCTGAGAGCATCGGCGTTTTTCGAATTGTCCAGCGTTTCCACTTCACCGGAGTCCGTTTCCACCACGAGTATGTATTTCGCTCTGCCAAATCGTGGATCTACCTCGGATGTGATATCCGGACCCTTCGACGATACGGCGATTTTCATTTCCGTTCACCTTTATCGGTTTGCTTTTGTACGTACTCGTCTACCGCCTTGTGCAATGTTTTCAGGACCAGACGCGCGCAGTGGATCTTCTTCTCCGGCAACCTCTCGACTTCCGCGTAAAGGTCCTCTATGGTCAATTTCCGCGCATCCTCCATGGACCTGCCTTTGGCCAGGCTGACCAGAGCGCATCCGGACGCTATCGCTCCCGGACATCCCAAAACTTGAATTCGAGCGTCACGGATGATTCCCCCGTCGACGTCCAGCGACAATTTCATGGAGTCTCCACAGGGTCCCACCAGATCCGTGACGTGATCCGCGTTCTCCAAAATCCCCAGGCCCGGCGTATCTTCGAGGTATCGGATCGCTTTATCCGAATAGCCGGTTTCCGAAAGCATTCGGGCCATATCAGGGTCCATCTTCTTTGCACTCTCCATACTCTTCCATCCATTTGTCCCTATGAGAAATCAGCCGAGACCTATCAGTCCCATGGACCTAAAACTACCCCCTCATGTCCGCGTTTGCAATTCCAATTTTTCGCTCCCGAGGATACAAACGGCGCGTCCGCGACGAGAGAAGGCTCTATAAGTGGGCGCCGCAGACCTGCTGGTCCGAGATTTCGGGCAGCATCCCCTTCATCCATTGCTCGACCACCGGCCGAATGTTAGGTTCTTCGGCATCAAAATAGACCTGGATGCCCGCCTGACGAAACCCCATGAGGGGCCTCATACCGATACCGCCTACGATGATCGCATTCACACTATAAGAAGCGAGCAGATTGACGGGCACCATGCATCCGCCCTGAACGTGCTCCTGGTTGGCGACGATCTGGACTTCTTTGATGAAATCCCCTTCCACGTGAACCAATGTGAAGGCATCGCAGTGTCCAAAATGTCCGGAACGAACGGCGTCCAGTCCCCCCGGCGCCATTGAAGGTATTGCAACTTTTCCTTGCATAGGCGTTTCTCCTTTATGCCTTTTTGGCGTATTCCGGCGCTGGACGGGTTATTTCATACCCATCAGTCCCAGCGCCTGAGGCTCCCGAAACGGAGCCGCACTCAGGCAGAGCAACATATGTGCCAAAAAAATCTGCTTCTTCATCAAGACTCAACCTATGAATTTTATAAGGACTTTTTCACACGGCATATGTTTATTCCTTTTGAGATGTTGCAAAATGCATCCTGTGTCGATAGCGGAAACTTCAGGATGCACCCTCGACGAAGCCCGCCGATCGCGCAAAAAGGCTTGATATGAACTCAACAAATCAAGTAGGCATTCCAGATATGGAACGACACGAGCAGATTATCGAGGTCCTCCTGGATCGGTCCGCGCCGGTATCCGGCAACGTTTTGGCCGAGACCTTGGGCATATCGCGTACCGCCGTGTGGAAGGCCATCCGGAAGTTGATACGGATGGGATACGGTATCGAGGCCGAGCCCAGGCGCGGCTACCGCGTCGTTCGGACGCCCGACCTTCTCTTCCCGGCGCTGATTCGCCGTCATTCCGACACGCGTATCCTCGCCCGAGACATCCGGTACTTCGATTCGCTCCACTCGACCAATCTTACGGCCAAGGAGGCCGCCATCGAGGGAGCCCGGGACGGCGCCCTGGTCGTTGCTGAAAGCCAAACCGGAGGCCGCGGAAGGCTGAATCGCACCTGGCTGTCTCCCAAGGGCGCCAACCTGTTGTTCTCGATGGTCTTAAGACCCAATATCCCTCCCCAGAGAGTGTTCCGGCTGAACATGACCGCCTCGGTGTCCATAGTGGAGGCGGTACGCGACCTGACTTCACTCGATCCCGGCATCAAATGGCCCAACGATGTATACTTGGGCCCTAGAAAATTGGCCGGCCTGCTGACGGAATTCTCCGTCGCAGGAGAAGCCGTGGAATACGTGGTGGTAGGCATCGGACTGAACGTGAACATGGATCCGGAAGAGTATCCCGAGATCCGGAATGTGGCCACGAGCGTCCGGGCCGAGGTGGGCCATACCGTTTCCAGGCTCGAACTCCTGGGAAAAATCCTGTCCCGCATGGACGTGTGGTATGACAGATTAATCCGGGGAGAAGACCACGGACTGAAAGCGCTTTGGAACTCCTACTCTACGGTCATCGGACGGCAGGTGGAAGTTCGTTCGGCGGATCAGGCCCTTTTGGGTAGGGCCCTCACCATAGACGACGAAGGCGCCCTCATTCTCGAGGATGAGAGCGGAATGCAGCATCGAGTGCTGTGCGGAGATCTCAGTCTCCGCCTCAAGGCTTGAACGCGCCGCCGACGTTCGCACCGGCATCGAAACAAGTACCCGCTCATTCAGGCGTTGGGCCGGGCTTCCGGCAAACGAGACTGTTTCATAATTCGTCATCCCGGCCACGCCCCGCAAAACGGGACGCGAGCCAGGATCCGGGATCGCCTGGACTCCGGATCTTGCTGCATTCGTCCGGAAGGACGTTTCTGAAATTATGAGACGGCCTCAAAGGCAGGCGCGCCCCTGGGTATTTCAAGTTTGACGTCTCCGCGCGCCAAAACCTCTTGCTTTCCCATTTTCACAAACCCCTCTTGATATTCTCCCTGGCGATGTTTATAGTAACTCACTGTTTGAAAAACGCACTTTTTATCTTTTGGGAGGACCACTTATGAAGAAACAGGTTGCGCTGGTGCTTCTGTTCTGCTTCACCTTAGCCTGCGGAGCGGTGTTGTTCGAATTCCAGGCTCGAGCCCAGGAGGCCGAAACGTACAAGGTGGACAAAGAGAAATGCGCCCTGCTGATCCGCTATGGAAAAGACGCCCTCGATCGCGCTCGCTACGAGGAAGCGAAATACTACTTTCAGACCGCCGTGCAGACGGACCCATACAACCCGAAACCATGGAACTGGTACGACCTGGCCTCGTTTTACGCTGCTGCGGACCAGATGAAGAAAGAAGGCAAATACATGGTTCGTCCGACCCAGCCCGCCGAAACTCCTGCTCTCGCGCCTGGTGCGTCGGAAAAGGAAACCATGACTGCTCCGGCTGCTCCTCAGCCGCCTGCCGCTCCTCCCGCTGCCCCCCAGCCGGCGCCCAAGTTCAAGATTGGTCAAGATGAAGGTTGTTAACTCTGGAGGCCTCGCATGTCGGGTGTTATGAAACAGAAGTTCAAAGAAGGATACGATCTCGTTTTTGCTGAACAATGGCCTCCTATGACAGGCGGCATCTGGATCGGGATTTTAAGCGTGCTATGTTTCGCGTGGGACAGGCCTTGGGGCGTGTTCGGCGGAATTCGCGTTTGGGGTGACTGGGTATTCAGCTCCCTCGGGCTGTACGGCACGCCGGGTCTGGATCCTGTTTTATCGACCTCATCCATCCTGAGTTTCGGTTTGGTATTTGGCGCCTTGGGATCCGCATTGCTTTCGAAACAGTTCGCCATACGCATGGCGCCCGGACTCGAGATTATCAAGGGATTCGTGGGCGGTTCATTCATGGGCGTAGGGGCCAGCCTTGCCGGCGGGTGCAACGTGGGCGGATTCTATACGTCCGTGAGCGCTTTTTCCGCCAGCGGCTTGGCCATGATGGTGGGCCTCTTGGCCGGAGCCTACCTCGGTCTGAGGTACTTGCTCTGGGAACTCGAGAAGTTCCCGGCCAAATCCGGAGCGACGGTTTCCAAAGGCTCCACGGAGGGCAAGTTTGACTGGAAAGTGACTCAACCGTGGATCGGTGTTCTCGTGTTCGCCGCAGGCATCTTCATGGCCTACATGTACTCCAAACGAGCCTTTATCAACCTGGGAGGACTGCTTCTGTTCGGAATGGCCTTCGGTCTGGTGATTCAGCGGACGCGGTTTTGCTTTGTTCGCGGCTTTCGAGACCCGTTCATGACGGGTGAAGGCGTGATGGGACGCGCCATCGCCGTCAGTCTCCTCATCAGCATCGTCGGATTCGCTCTCATCAAGTGGAACGGCTTCCGTCCGGAAAGCGCCTATATAATGAACCGCTTCTGGCTCGGAGGACTCCTTGGGGGCGTCATTTTCGGCGTCGGCATGGTGGTGGCCGGAGGCTGCGGCAGCGGAACACTTTGGCGGGTCGGCGAAGGCCACGTAAAGCTCATGTGCGCCCTGATCGCGTTCACCCTGGTCGGTTCGCTTTTTTCCAAGTTTCTCAACGTCACGGGGCTCGTCAACAGGATCGGACTGTCCGTGTTCCTGCCGGCATCCATGGGTTATGTATGGGCTTTTCTTCTCCTTCTGGCCGTTGTGATCGCTTATTATCTGCTGGTCACCTGGAACGAGGAGACGGACAAATTTACAGTTTTCTAACGGTCGGATGAACGGGTCCCGGCGGCGAAGTCCGCATGTGAGAACAGGGCTGCCATGCCGGACCCTCTTCGGGTCAAAATAGATCATTTACTAGGAGGTACACATAATGGCGGAAGACATTAAGCCGAACGAAACGCTGGACTGCCGTGGGCTGAGTTGCCCCATGCCGATTCTGAAAACGAAAAAGGCCATGCAGAAGATGAAATCCGGAGAGATCCTGGAACTCCTCAGCTCCGATCCCGGTACCAAAAACGACATACCCGCATTCGTGAAAAAGGGCGGGCACCAACTGCTGGGAACCAAAGAGGACGAGGGATTCATTCGTTTTTACCTCAAGGTAGGTTAAGGAGGATCGCATGGCCAAGACATTGGGCATTCTCGTCCGTTCAGACAAGTACTTGCGCCACGTCATCGGCCTGGTCAAAGCGGCGGAAAAAGAAGGTATCGACGTTAATGTGTTCCTGACGCATACCGGCGTCTTGCTCACCCAGGTTCCCGAGTTCATTGAACTGTCAAAGACGAAAGCCAATCTGTCGCTGTGCAACGTAGGATACGAAGCTCAGGGGTTGAAAGGAAAACCGGCCCCTGGGGTCCCCGAAACAGGCTTTGCCACGCAAGCCAGAAATGGGGCCATGATCGAAGAATGCGACCGCTATGTCGTGATGTAGACGGGGGACGAATGTAATGGAAGACATCAAACACGTAGCATTCATCATCCGGGAGAAGAAGAACGACTGGGAAGGCGTTCGCTCGAGCCTGGGACTCTCCGTCGAGAATTTCTGGGTGCACACCTTTGTCCTGGATCACGAAGTGGACATGACGGAAGCCATGAAAGAGAACCTCGAATGGCTCGAAGACATGGATTGCGTCTATTATTCGAATCACCCCAAGAACATCGAGAACGGCTTCCAGCCCATCACCATGGATGAACTGGGCCAAAAGCTCAAAGAAATGGACCTGATCATTCCGTTCTAGACGAGGGACCTCATGAAACTGTTGCATCTACTCAAGTCGGAGCCGGATGACACCACCCAAAAGTTGATGGACGCCGTCTCCGAAGGTAACGAAACCACGGTTGAAAAGATGTACGAGGGCGAGCCGGACTACACAAAAATCATCCGCCTCGTTTTTGAAAACGACAAGAACATCTCCTGGTGGTAGTCAAGAAAACCTTGGGTTAGCGAGCAACGCGAGCGTAACCCAACGTGTCCTATGACACGGCATCCAGCGGCCTATGTGCTCGAAATTGTTGGGTTTCGCTTTGCTCAACCCAACCTTGTATATTATATTTAAACCATCCGGATTAGCTACCCGGGTGGGGAGGCTTGTGAGACTGTACCCAACCTTCTGCCTTTGAGTACGTGGCGTAGATAAGCCGCAAGCCTCCATTTCTGTATCTGTTTGAGTC
>JACQYL010000026.1:7227-81857 GCA_016208165.1 Deltaproteobacteria bacterium | reverse complement strand
TTCAGGGCCAGGCAGAAGAACTATTGAATTACACTCCCGTTTCGGTATAATTTCCGTATATGTTGTTTTTTCCTTTCATCAAGAGCTAAATTCGTCGGGCGTGGATGTGCTATCTCACGATGAGGTCCGGGCAGGCATCCGTTGGGTTACGCTCGCTGCGCTCGCTAACCCAACCTACATTCTTTCGCCGGAAAATCGAGGAAGTATCGTAGGTTGGGTTGAGCATAGCGAAACCCAACAACAAGGGGAAACTACAATACCCATTGATCATTGGCTTCGGTTTTGGTTTTGGTTTTGTCCGGATGCACGGAAGCAGGAGAAAGAGCTTCATTCAGGGGTGGCGCGGACAGCTTGTCGTCCGCGTTGCGCAGCAACAAGAGGCTCCACCTGGAGTGTGGGTCGTGCGACTTTGTTATGTCGGACATACAGCCGCCTCCTGTCCTTGTACCTTAAGAGTGATCATCTATTAAGGACTACCGGGCCCCCCCTGCGCCTGTTCACGCGGACGAAGTCAGGTCGTGCGGTGGTTTCATAACAAAATGGCTTGCAGCCGTACGTATGGGGTTTGCTTTCTCGACTCGACCTTGCGCTCCCTTCCACCCGCCGGGAAGACCCGGTCAAGAGAATTACGAACATGAACAAGGAAATCGACGGCAGGAAACAAAAGCGATCCTACGGGAGGAAGAAGGCGTTCCGGTGCCACGTCTGTAATAAAGAACTTCCATTTTGCTGGAGTTGCCGCTGCGGATTCCAGATCTGTCCGGACTGCCTGGAAAAGAACAAGTGGGGCATGAGCAACGATGTAACCTGGTTCTGCCCCGACTGCGGAAAAATGAGAAGTTTTTAGGCTTCGGAGCGTCATAGGCTGGCGGGAGCGTTTTCGACGAGCCTTCCAGGCAAGGAAAGAAGAACGGAAACTGCGCTGCAGAAGCATATGAGGTAGCTCAATGTGACGAGCTACCTCAAGTGAGATAGGAGACCAACGGCGGGCATTTCAACTGCAGGCGATCCAGATGACGGCGAGCTTGATGAGTTTGTTGATTCCAGTCCAGAAAATCCCTTTGGATCGTTCACCTCTTCTGGTGTACTTGAACTTCTTGGTCTTTCCGCCAGGTGATGTCTCCGAGTACTCAATTTCGTCCGAATTGGCGAGCCTGTGCGAACATCCGGCGGCATCTAGGATAGCAATTACGACTTTTGCGAAGTCTTTCTTGTCTTCGACAGCCATTGTTCGCTCCTTGCTCATGAAAGTATAAGGAACGTCCTATCCGTAGAATTCCATTACTTTGTCGGCCAATCCGAACGAGTTGGTCGCTTCGAACAGCCGTATGGCCTCTTCATAGGCCTGAATCGTAATCCGGTTCCGATAGGGTTCTTCCAGATTATTGAATTTATCGGCAAACACCTTGTTGGCCTTCTTGATGTTGCCTCCGATGTTTCCCGTTTCCTGAGCCCACTTCCACATCTCTTCCCACAGCGCCGAGGGCACTCCCCGGTAGGGTCGATAAACGTAGCTCTTGTCCGGCCTGGTAATGGCGTTTCCGTTGGAATCCATGGCCGTGCCGAAGCAGACATTCTGCCAGAAGGTGCCCACGTTTCCTTTTCGTATCCCGTACTTGATGAACTCGCGGATCTTCTCGAGGGACGTACCGGTAATTCCGTGCTGAGCAATGTCCACGTCCCACTTCTGAATCGCCTCGTAAATCCGTCGGGTCAGATCCAGCTGAATGCCCTCATGCGCTTCGCCAAAATAGGTGCCGTGAATGGAACCATTGTTAATGGCCAGCAAGTCCGGATGAATCCCCGCTTTGTCGAGTTCTCCAATGAACCATGCCGCCTCTTCGGGCTGCGTGAATCCTTCAGTCGTACCCTTCTTGGCGCCGATCTCTCCCAGTTCCACCTCGAGACACAGTCCCTTGTCCTGGACGATCTTTCCCAATTCGATCGTAGCCTTGAGATTGTCCTCGTTCACCATGTGCGAAGCGTCTACGGCAAAAGAAGTGAACCCCGCTTCCAGTTGCTCGTGAATGAGCGCGGCCACCTCGGACACCGCATCCGGGCTTTTCACTCCGAGATGATCGGCATGAACGCTGAACGGCACGGCTATATTCCCGAGACGCTCGTTTACTTCCATTACCGCGTCCACGAAAAGTTTCGGCGTGAACTCCGTGTATCCCAATTCGGATTTTGCGATCTCGTACATCACCGGAGCGCCGGTGGCCATCGAGGCCCTGGCGATGCCTTCAATGGGAAGACGGCAACGGCAGTTCGTGGCCATGATCATGGCGCCGAATTTCTTCGCCGTCTTCACCAAGGCTTTTCCATTCAACAAAGGGACCTTGGAATCCGGAAAGCGCTTCTTTACGTTGTCCGGCCTGACCTCGGCATAGCCCATATGCTTCTCCCCTATAGTTGTTTAACCGACGTTTTCAAGGTTATCGAACACCGTGGGTCCACAGGCCTCGCATGTCTCTCCAAAGAACACGTGCGCTTGCCTCGATACGCTATTTCAAGCAATCCCGGGCGACGATTTCAGCTATTTGAACGGCGTTAGTGGCCGCCCCTTTCCGGATATTGTCGGCAACGATCCACATGGCCAAGCCATTCTTCGTGGAAATATCCTTCCGGATTCGTCCAACCAGAGTCAAATCCTGGCCCGCCGAGTCGATGGCCAACGGGTATAGAAGTTCGCTCACATTGTCAACAACCCGAACTCCCGGGGCTTGGACCAAAAGTTGTCGCGCCTGTTCGGGAGACAAGGGACGTTCGGTTTCTATGTTCACCGCCTCGCTGTGTCCATAAAGAACGGGCACCCGGGCCGTCGTGGCAGTCACCTGTATGGAATCGTCTTCCATGATTTTCCGGGTTTCGTTGACCATCTTCATCTCTTCCTTGGTATATCCATTCTCCAGGAACACGTCGATGTGTGGCAGGACGTTGAATGCAATCTGGTAAGGATATACCTTCGGTTTGAAGGACCCGCCGTTCACGATGGCCCTTGTCTGCTCCATCAGTTCGGTTATGGCTTTCTGACCGGTTCCGGAAACCGCCTGATACGTGGATACCACCACCCGCGTAATCCGGGCTTGATCATGGAGCGGCTTCAATACCACCACCATCTGAATGGTCGAGCAGTTCGGATTTGCGATGATGCCCTTGTGATCCTTGATCCGATGCGGGTTCACTTCAGGGACCACAAGTGGAATTTCGGGATCCATCCTCCAGGCGCTGGAATTGTCCACAACCACGGCGCCGCTCCGGGCCGCTATGGGCGCAAATTCCTTGCTGACGGAAGCCCCCGCGGA
Organism: Deltaproteobacteria bacterium; assembly: GCA_016208165.1. Taxonomy (NCBI): domain Bacteria; kingdom Pseudomonadati; phylum Myxococcota; class Myxococcia; species Deltaproteobacteria bacterium. The sequence goes on along the minus strand of JACQYL010000026.1, from coordinate 78,552 downwards.
AAAAAGAGCAATTTCCACACCCTTGAAGGACTCCGGACCGATCGGATGGACGGTTACATCTTTTCCTCTGAACTTCAGTTTCTTGCCTTTGGAACGTTCAGACGCCAGCAGCGTGAGCTTTCCCACGGGGAAATCCCGTTCTTCCAAACATGCAATCATCTGATTACCCACTGCGCCGGTAGCTCCGGCCACTGCAACGCTGAACTCTCGCTGAGACATAAAACGCGATCTCCTTTTTCCTGTTCCCTATTCTGGACGAATCAAGATTTTGCAACCCTTATGGGTCGATTGTCGACAGCACGACCTTCTCTCTGAACCGAATCCGATGATCAAAGAGGATAAACCTATTCCTGCAAGGGGAATGCGCTCGACCCTTCAGCAGGATCCCCTGTTTCCACCCGCGCGGAGGATTCCACCCGACGTCGAACTCCGGGCGAGAAGGGAGGTTTATTCGCCTGCTTCGGCGGCCGCCGTCTCGGTACTGCTCCGTTCATCGGAATCGTCGCTCGCCTTCTTCCCGCGAAGGTGACGAATGCACATGATCGGTCCGCTGAGCACGTAACAAAGCATGACCACGAATCCCATGACAAACGGGTTGGCCGCAATCACTACGAACAACAAGACACCCACCACCAACGAGTTGAACGATTTTCTCCGGAAGTAGTCCATGTTCTTGAAACTCACGAACTTGACGGTGCTGACCATCAGAAAAGACAACCCGTAAATCATCACCATGATGGGCACATGAAACACGTGGGATCCGAGGTTCAAATGATCGAAAAACAGGACCGTGGCGGCCAACATGGCTGCGGCGGCAGGTATGGGAAGGCCGTTGAAGTGATCGCCGGGCACCGTATCGACCTGCACATTGAACCGCGCCAACCGCAGCGCCCCGCACGTCACAAACAGAAACGCCGCTAGCCAACCCATTCTGCCGAACGGCTCCAGGGCCCACAGGTATATCATCAATGCGGGGGCCAACCCAAAAGCAATGAGGTCCGCCAGCGAGTCGTATTCCGTACCGAAGCGGCTGGTGGTTTTCGTGAGCCTGGCAATACGCCCGTCAAGCCCATCTAGAAACATCGACCCGACGACCGCCAGCGCCGCCTGGGGAAAATGCGCCTGGATGGACGAGATAGCCGCATAAAAGCCCAGAAACAAGCTTCCCGTGGTAATCAGATTGGGCAACACAAAAATACTTTTCTTGCGGTCCAATCGTTTACGGTGCGGCCTTCTTCTTCTTTTCATGGCAGTTTACCTACAAGGGTCTCACCCGCTCGCACCCGGTCGCCTTTTTGAACCCAGGCCTCAAAATCGGGGGGCAGATATAGGTCCACCCGGGAACCAAATCGGATCATTCCGAAACGTTCTCCTTTTGCGGCCAGGTCTCCGGGACGGGTCCAACACACAATCCGTCTTGCAATCAGGCCCGCGACCTGGACCACGACTAGTTTCCGTCCTCCTTCGGTTTCAACAATCAGGGCATTCTGCTCGTTCCCCTTGGACGCCCCCTCCCTGTTCGCAGCCTCAAATCCTCCGGGCTTGTATATAGCGTGACGCACGGTTCCATCTACAGGAAACCGATTCACGTGGACATCCAACACGGACATAAAAATGCTCAAACGTACGCATTCACCCTGGTAATAGCGCTGATCCATTCCCGGCTTGACGAACACTACCACCCCGTCTGCCGGAGCAACAACCGCTTTTGGATCAAAGGTACAGGTCCTGTTGGGATCCCTGAAAAAATAAAGGACGGAAAAAGTCAGCGCCAATGTCAATAAACAGAGAATCTGCCATCCCAGCAGAGCGAACACCAGGGTAACGAACGCGCCGCCGAGAATGAAAGGCGCCCCTTCCAAGGCGACCGGAATTCTAGTCCTGTCCTGCTCCGGCTCACTCGCCTTGTTCACGTTTACGGTACTCCGACACGATCTGTTCGATTCGATCCCGTCCGGACAACTTCTGTTTCTGCAGACGCTTTCTTTCCAGGGCTTCTTCCGGTGACAGATATGGCCGCTTATTCAAATCTTCGATTCTCGCTTCGAACTCTTCATGTTCTTTCATGAGCTTGCCTAATTCCGGATCTTGGCTGCCATACTTCTCAATCAACGCGCGATCGTCGTGTTCCATCTCTTCCCCCCGGATCATGAACACCCGGCGATTCGACGGTCCCCCGGGAACCCGAATCGAGATCCCGAACCACCGGGTATTAGCGCCTCTGGGAGAGGCGTTCTTTATCATTAGATTATAATGCCCTGCATACCTTGTCAACAAACGCGCGCCGGCGCTCGGACTTGATCAGGATCCCCGAGCCGTGTCCAACCCGATTTCGGCTTCCGACCTGCGGATATAATTCGGGGATAAGCCGAAGAGGTCCTCTCTGCGCCAGGAAGAGATCCGACCAAGAGCCAGTCTCGCAACCTCCGGCGACCGTACGTGATGCGCCGTGGCCGGAGCGAAAACAGCCCTTCCACCCAGTTGCTCCTTCAACAGAGTACGATATCGAAGCGCGCCGTCTCCTACAAATAGCGTGTCCGTTTCTCGGCATTCCGCGATCCGGTCTTCCGGAGACAATACCCGATCCGGACCGATTCTTGCCGTTTCCCCATGAATAGCAGGTCCGAATCGGGCCGCGTAAAGCTGGTTCTTCCTTGCATCTAAAGCCGCAACAAGGGGCAGCCGGGAATACGGTATATTCCCCGCTAGTGCTTCCAGGGTGGAAACCCCCACCAGCGGCTTGCCGGAAGCGTAGGCCAACCCTTTGGCCGCGGCGACACCGATTCGAAGTCCCGTGAAACTCCCCGGACCGATCGTCACGGCAAAACCGTGCAGATCCTCGAACCCGAGCCTACCGTTGACCATAAGTTGGTCCACGCAGCGATAAAGGAACGTTGCGTGAGATCGAAAAGCCCTTAGCGAAACCTCCGCCAGCACGGTTTCGTCTTCCGTCAGGCAGGCGCTGCACATAGCCGACGAGCAGTCCAAAGCGAGAATGCGCATTACTTATTGTTTCGTCACTATGCGGACGATGTCGTTGTAGAAGATCAGGATCATAAGCACGGCCAGAATGGCAAAGCCAATCTGCTGGGCGATCTCCCGTTTCTTGATGCTGATCGGCTTCCTGAGCACCACCTCCAATCCAAAGAAGAAAAGGTGACCGCCGTCCAAAACCGGTATGGGCAACAAGTTGAGGATCGCCAGCGAAATGCTGATGACCCCCATGAAATAGAACAAGTTCAAAAGTCCTTCCCGCGCCTGTTGTCCAGCCAATTGGGCGATCAGGATGGGACCGCCCACGGTATCCGCGGGGATTTTTCTCTGTATCAACCTCACTACGCTGAGAATCGTAATCTTTGAAACCCAGTACGTGTTGGTGACTCCATACACCGCCGCTTCATACAACCCTACCTTTTCCCATATAAGCTTACCGGACGGAGAAATTCCGATAACCGGAATCGGCTTTTCCTCTTCCAATGGATTGGTTTTCATGGACGTATACTTAGGAGTTACGGTGAACTCGAGGCGGCTGCCGTCCCGGTTCACGCTCACCTGTATGGCTTCACCATCGCTGCCGCGAATCAGCTCGGCCATTCGTTCCCACTCCTCTACCGGGGTCCCGTTGACAGCCTCGATCACGTCACCCTTCTTCAAACCGGCTTCGAACGCAGGATAGCCCTCTTGCACAGTCCCGATTTCCGTGGTGACCGACGCCAGTCCTGCGATCCAGGCCAGGATGAAGAAAATAAGAACGGCAAAAAGAAAATTGAAAAAAGGTCCGGCAAATACGATCAAAAAACGCTTCCCGACGGGCTTATGAGCAAAGGACTTCTCGACGTCCTCCGGACTCACCTCATCCTGCGGGTTTTCCCCTATCATCTTTACATATCCACCGAGTGGAATCAGAGACACCCGGTAATCGGTTTCACCGAACTTCCTGCCCACCAGTCTGGGGCCGAATCCCAGCGAAAACACTTCGACTCCCACGCCGAACAACTTCGCCATGATGAAGTGGCCGAATTCGTGGAAAAAGATGAGCACTCCGAGTACAAGCGCCGTGGCGGCCAGCGTATAAAGGAGATCTCCCATAATGAATTGTCAATCCTTCTTTCTAGCCGTCAGAAAAGCCGCTTCTCTGGCCCAGCGATCCACTTCCAGAACTTCCGAGATTTCGTGCAAGGGTCGGGGATCGTGTTTGGCCATGGTATCGGCGATCACACCGGCAATGTCCGTGAACCGGATCCTGGACTCCAGGAAAAGCGCGACGGCTGTTTCGTTAGCCGCATTGAGAACGGCGGCCATGCTATCCCCGTTTCTGCCTGCTTCCAGGGCTAGGCCAAGGCATGGAAACCGGTCAAAATCCGGTTTCTCGAACGAAAGCTTGCCCACTTCAAACAGATCTAACGCAGGTAGCATCAAGTTGAGACGCTCGGGGTAGGAAAGCGCGAAGGCAATGGGAATGCGCATATCCGGCAGGCCCAGATGAGCCACCACCGAACCGTCGCAGAATTCCACCAGCGAATGCACGATGCTCTGCGGATGAATGTGCACGTCGATCGCATCGATCGGAAGACCGAACAACCACTTGGCTTCTATGGCTTCCAGCCCTTTGTTCATCAACGTCGAAGAGTCGACGGTGATTTTGCTTCCCATTTTCCATGTAGGGTGGACAAGAGCGTCTTCAGGTCGAATGTCCTTCATACGGGATTTGGAGGTGCGAAGAAACGGCCCGCCCGAGGCCGTGAGGAGTATCCGCCTGATCTCGTTCTGCTGATGACCCATCATGCAATGCAGGATCGCACTGTGTTCGCTGTCCACCGGGAAAATGGATACCTGTCGTTTGCGGGCCTCGTTCATGACCAGGTCTCCGGCCATTACCAGCGTTTCCTTATTCGCCAGGGCAATATGCCTGCCTGCCCGGATGGCCTCGAAAGTGGGCTTCAGGCCGACCGCTCCAACGAGAGCGGAGATCAACAGGTCCGCTTCCTCGATCAGCGCCACTTCCATCAGTCCGGCATCCCCGTGCAGCACGCGTATGCTGTCCGGCACACGCGCACTCAACCACTCGGCATCTTCGCGTCTCATGACCGAAAGCAGCCGGGGCCTGAACCGCAAAGCCTGCTCCAGCGCCAATCGCACGTTTTTCCCGGCGCTCATGGCTACCATATGGAACCTGTCCGGGAACCGACCTACGATATCCAACGTGCTTGTGCCAATGGATCCCGTTGCGCCCAGCAGCACCAGATTTTTCCGTAGCTTCGATCTTCTGCCTCGAACCAGCTCCATAGTCATCCGGCCTGGAACAGTCTCAAATACAAGTACATGGGTGCTCCGGCGAAAAGTGCGCCGTCAATGCGATCCAACATCCCTCCATGTCCCGGAAGGATCCTGCCTGAGTCCTTAACGCCGACGGACCGTTTGAGAAACGATTCAAACAGATCGCCCACTTGCCCCAGCAGGCCCAACACGAGAAACAGCAACGCCCCTTCCCAAAGAGACATCTCGGGAAGATACAGGGATTGAAAGATCAACCCGAAAATGACGGAACAGCACGCTCCGCCCACACTTCCTTCAACGGTTTTGTTTGGACTTACCGCAGGATACAGCTTATGTCTGCCAAACGTCTTTCCGGCATAGTACGCGCCCGTATCCCCCAGAAAGACCACCAACATGGCCAGCGTTACCCACCATGCTCCTTTAGGCTCAAGTCGAACCAGAACAAAAAAAGAGGCGAGTAACGGTACGTAAAACAGACCCAAAAGCTGCTTTCCGAGGTTGATATGAGCGGATTCGATCTCTCGAAATGCAAAAAGGTGCCCAACAAAGCACGATGCCAGCATCACCACGAACGAAACCGCGAGCCATACATCGGATCCCGTCACGGAGACCGCGATAACCACCGCGCAGGTCGCCAATCCGAGATGCACGCAGAAGCGTTCATCCTTGCCGGTAAAAAGCATGTTGAGAACTTCGAGTTCGGCGCACAAGGCGACCAGGAAAATCAATATGCAGAGGCCCATCGCAGGCAGGATAAAATTGACGCCCAACACGAGCACTGCAAGGCCGATACCCGTGAGCCATCTTTGAAGTTGCATGGGCCCTCTCAGCCGAGCAGGTTCTGCCGGCGAACCTGTTCATCCGTTCTGCCGAATCTTCTTCGCCTGCGTTGGTACTCGGAAATAGCGTCCATAAATTGTTCGCGACGAAAATCCGGCCACAAAACAGGGGTCATCACCAACTCCGTGTACGAGATCTGCCACAGAAGAAAATTACTGATTCGCAGCTCACCGCTGGTTCGGATCAGAAGGTCCGGGTCCGGTTGCCCGGCTGTATAGAGTTGTTCTCCGAACAGTACTTCATCGATGTCATCCGGATCCAATCCGCCTTCCATGCATCTTCTAGCCAGGATTCGCGCCGCTCGTACGATTTCCGATCTACCTCCGTAACTGAGCGCCAGATTCAAGACCATCCGGCCATTATTCTGCGTGACTTCTTCTACATCGACAATCTTGCCCCGAATCCCCTTTGGAAGTTTCTCCACGTTGCCGATCACGTTAAACCGGATCTCCTTCTCGATCATCTCCTGCTTCTCCTCATCCAAATATTGGCCAAGGAGATGCATCAAGGCACTGACCTCGGTTTTGGGTCGCTGCCAGTTTTCCTCTGAAAAGGCGTAGAGCGTCAGAAACTGTATGCCGATTTCTCGGCTGGTTCGGACAACTTCGCGAACGGATCTGGCGCCTTCTCGGTGGCCCCGGATTCGTCTGAGTCCCTTTCCGCGAGCCCACCGGCCGTTGCCGTCCATGATGATGGCCACATGCCTGGGCAATTCGGATGATTTGACTTCGTGATTCAACTTTGAACTGTCCGTGACAGGTTCATAAGAGAGGACGTTTATAGAATAGGCGAGCCGGACCAAGGAGAAAGACGTTGCCTTGGCGCCGACCCGGCCGGTTTGTTCCACCCGCCGGCCCCACCCGAATCGAACTCGAAGAAAAACGGCACGGCGGGATTCAATGAGCTCCAAGAGGGTGTTTAGATTTCCATAACTTCCTGTTCTTTTTCAGCCGTCGCCTCGTCTATTTTCTTGATATACTCATCGGTGATCTTCTGAACCTCTTCCTGCCTCTTGAAAAACTCGTCTTCCGGGATTTCGCCTTCCTTCTTGAGATCTTTGAGCAGTTCGTTGGCATCCCGGCGAGCGTTCCTGGCCGCCACCTTGGTTTCTTCGCTCATCTTTCGAACCAGCTTAACCAAGTCTCTCCGGCGCTCTTCCGTGAGCATCGGGATCGAGATGCGAATGATCTTCCCATCGTTCATAGGCGTGAGACCCAATTCCGACTTCAGTATAGCCTTTTCGATCTGGCCGATGATGGTGTTATCCCAAGGTTGCAGACACGGGAGAATTCACGTTTAAGAGCCTGCACGGATTTATCCATCCGCATCCTAAGTTCTTCCAGGATCTCTTCTATCATAGGAGAACCCCAGATGCTCTAGTCCAAATCCTCGCCCAGTTGGAATCGGACGAACCTGCGAATGTTGATATTCTCACCAATGGAGGCGACCATCTCGTTCAACAAATCCTTCACGGTTTTGTCCGTGTCTTTAACGAACGCCTGCTCCAGCAGACAGACGTCCGTCTTGAATTTCTTCAGCTTGCCCTCAACAATCTTATCCACGACGTTCTGGGGCTTGCCGGACTCGAGGGCTTGTTGGCGATAGATCTCCCGTTCTTTGTTCACAATGGCTTCCGGCAACTCTTCCGGGGAGACGCAGATCGGATTCGCAGCAGCGATCTGCATGGCGATATCCTTGACAAATTCTACGAACGTGTCGTTCTTCGCTACGAAATCCGTCTCGCAGTTCACTTCAACCAACACGCCGAGCTTTCCCCCGCCGTGAATGTAGGCATGCACCAGTCCCTGACTGGTGGCCCTGCCGGCCCGTTTCTGGGCCGTGGCCAGACCTTTCAGACGTAAGTATTCTATGGCCTTCTCGAAATCACCATCGCTCTCGGCCAGCGCTTTCTTACAATCCATCATGCCCGCATTGGTCTTTTCCCGCAGATTCCTCACCATTTCGGCTGATATTTTCAAAACGAATCCCCCTTTGATTGCGGCCTCGATCCCTGTCTCAGATAAACAACGTCTTCAGAGCGTGAGTCGAAGGAAATCAGGTCTATTCCTCTGCGTCGACTCCCTCGTCCTCGTCCGGCGCGTTGGCTGCTACGGCCGCTTCGGCGTGCTCACCAGCTTTTTCACGTTTGATGATCACCACTTCCGGACCGCCCGCTTCCCGGCGCGTCTGAACATCCGAAATATCCCCCCCGGCCTCGGATGTCGATTTTCCCGGAAGCTCTTGATCTCTGGAGGTTTCGGCCCGCCTTGCCGCGTCGCGGCGATCGATCCCCTCGAGGCAGGCGTCCGCAATTCGGGAAGTAATCAGGCGGATGGCTCGAATGGCATCGTCATTGCCCGGTATAAGGTAGTCAATATTGTCGGGGTCGCAGTTGGTGTCCACGATGGCTACGACAGGTATGTTCAGTTTATTTGCTTCGCGGACGGCAATGCTTTCCTTCTTTGGATCAACGACAAACACGGCGCCGGGCAATCTCCCCATATCCTTGATGCCGCCAAGGTTACGATTGAGTTTGATGACCTCTTTTTCCATGAGCAAAATTTCTTTCTTGGGAAACTTGTTGATGCTCCCGTCCTGCTTCATGATTTCGAGTTTTTTCAACCGTTGAATGCTTTTCGAGATCGTCTGGAAGTTGGTCAGGGTACCGCCCAACCATCGACTCGCCATATAATACATGCCACAACGCGCAGATTCTTCCGTGATGGAGTCATGAGCCTGCTTCTTGGTTCCGACGAACAGCACTGACTCTCCGTTTTCGACGGTATCCGCTACAAAATCGTAGGCATTCTTGAACATGACCACCGTCTTCTGGAGATCAACAATGTAGATTCCGTTCCGCGCCCCGAAAATGTAAGGTTTCATCTTGGGGTTCCATCGCCTCGTCTGGTGTCCAAAGTGAACACCGGCCTCCAGAAGTTGCTTCATGGTCAAATACGACATAATGTCCTCCTTTGTTGGTTCTCCTTCCGCTTCTTCTCAGCCCCCATCACCCGAAGCCACGGGTATTCAATCAAACGCCCGTGGAAACGAGCACCAACAGGGTGCGAAGCGTGTGAAGTCGGAACGACACAGTCCGGCGCACCATCTTGCCGTTAGCGAAAAGACCGGAGCGCGCTTGTGCGTCCCTTTTAAAAAATTGAAATAAAAATATTTATCACACTATTTCCATTTCAACAACAAAATAATTTTCGCCGCTCCCCGCCGCAGGATGGCGCCCGCTCAAAATCCGCCTGCGGCCTTCCGGCGGCGAAAGAGAGATCGTAAAAGGCCTGAGACCCGGGGTCTTGAATGTTTATCGCTTGTTTATCGCGGCCGTGTATAAATCTAGATATTCCTCCGCACACCGCTGCCACGAGAACTCCTTGCTCATGGTGTTCCGCCTGAGCACATCTCTTCGTTTCCCGTCGGCCATCGCGAAGTACGCCTCGTCCACTTTGGCTATGAATTCAGAGACTTCGAACCGATCGAACATAAAGCCGGTCCCACTCTCGGCGGCCGGGTCGTAGGGCTCGACAATATCCACGAAAGCACCCGTTTTCCGAACCAGCGGGATGGCGCCGTATTTCATACCCCTCATCTGCGTCATGCCTGAAGGTTCGTATCGAGAGGGTGACACCAGAATGTCCACACCGGACAAGATCCGTCGGGTTACTCGTTCCTCCATCCCCATCGCCAGTCCAATGCGGTCCGGATAGGTTCCCATCCAGGCCCGCAGCTCGCTTTCATAGGCCTCCTCTCCTTCACCTTGGATAATCAGAGCCGTCTTCTTCCCCATAAGAGGCCCCAACGACTTCAGAAGCAGACCCGCCCCCTTCTGGTCGATGAAGCGAGAAGACCAGCCCAGCAGAAGACCGTCCTCGAGTTCGGGATTCAGTCCGAACTCCCGAAACAGGGCTCTCCGGCAGGCATCCTTGCCCGACAGGTCCAGCGGGCTGTATGGCGCCTCGATGAACGGGTCCGCGGCCGGGTTCCATGCTTCGTCGTCCCTCCCGTTCAGAATTCCGCGAAGCTCGTATGCACGTTTGGCCACCACGCCCTCCATCCCCATCCCATAGGTGGGATCGAGCACTTCCCGGGCGTAGGTCGGGCTCACGGTGCTGATGGCGTCCGAAAACACAATGCCTGCTTTGAGCAAACTGATCTGGCCCCAGAATTCCACTCCCCCGGGATTGTAGTACGAAATCGGAATTCCGGTATGCGCCAGTTCTTCAGCAGGGAAATTGCCCTGGTAACCCACGTTATGGAAAGTAAAGACCGTAACTGTTTTGGAGAAAAACGGATCGTTTTTGTACAGACTTTTCAGATACACACTGACCGCGCCGGTTTCCCAATCGTGCAGGTGCACCACGTTGGGACGGAAACCTAACCGCTTGGCCAGCAGAATTCCCGCTCGACAGAAGAACACGTATCGATGCAGGTTGTCATAGTAGTCCCCATGACGGGTGTTGCCGTAAAGATTGGGGCGGTCGAACAGGTCCTCCCGATCGAAGAAGTACACTTTCGACCCGTCATCCTCGGACGTTTCCCAGACATCGGTCTCCAGAATCCTGTCACCCACCGGCACTTCCATCTTTTTGAGAACCGGTGTGACAGGACATTCGGATTCCCTCACCATCCTGTAAAAGGGAAGAACGACACGGACCTCGACTCCGAGCTTTCGAAGGGCTTTATATAGACAGCCAACATCGTCTCCGAGGCAGCCAAATTGCGCGTATGGGGCTACTTCGGATGACAGTATGAGTACTCGAATTGGTTCGTCTGAACTGATTTTATCCAAAAGATCACCGATTTCATTGCTTCAAGGTTCATTCATGGAGGAGAACCGACCTCCCCGTTTCCCACCAGGGAAAAACGCACGTCCATTACGTTGGTCTTTGTAGGGCCGGTTCGGATCAACCCGCCCGTCTGCTCGAAAAAACGATACGAGTCATTGTTCGATAAATGGCTTTCCGGGTCCAGACCTTTTTCCTTGGCCTTGCGCACGGTCGCGCCGTCGCAGATCGCACCGGCCGCATCCGTGGGACCGTCGGCGCCGTCCGTGCCCACGCTGACCGTCACCACGCTGTTCCATCCGGCCAGCTCCATGGCGGAAGCCAATACGAATTCCGTATTTCGCCCCCCCAGACCGTCGCCCTTGAGCGTCACCGTGGTTTCTCCTCCAGAGAGGATGCAAGCCGGCGGAGCGATGGGATGGCCGGACTCGACGATCTCCTTGGCCACCGCGGCCAGGACCCGGGCTACCTCCTTCGCCTCTCCTTCGATCCGCGTCGAGAGAATCAGAGACTTGTATCCCAGGCGGTTCGCCTCGGATGCGGCGGCCAACACGGCATCCCGGTTGCTTCCCACGATCAGGTTCTGAGTATGGAGGAACACGGGATCTCCGGGTTTGGGCGTCTCAGGTATCCGTCCTCGAGCACCCAGAAGTATACGGGTTCTTATAGATTCGGGAATCGAGTCGGCGATTTCCCGACGTTCGAAGATGCGTTGACACTCCTCGTACGTGCTCGAGTCCGGCGACGTCGGTCCCGAGGCGATCACGTCAGGATCGTCCCCCACCACGTCCGATAAAATCAACGAGACCAGATGGGCAGGATAAGCCGCTCTGGCCAGATTCCCGCCTTTGAAATCCGAGATGTGCTTGCGAATCGTGTTTATTTCATGAATCGTGGCTCCCGAAGCCAGCAGGACCCGGGTGGCCTCCTGCTTCTCCTCGAGGGTGATTCCGGATACCGGCAGGGGAGTGAGCGCCGAGCCTCCACCTGAAAGCACGCAGAGCACCAGATCCCGCTCACCCGCCAGTCGAGCCGTTTCAAGAATTTTTCGCGCCGCCATCACACCGTTTTCATCCGGCACGGGGTGGCCGCTTTCCATGATCCGTGTGAATCGGGTGGACTCCGAGTGGCCGTACTTGACGCACACCACGCCGCCTGTTACCCGTTCCCCGAGAAGTTCCTCCAATGCGGCAGTCATCGGTGCGCCGGCCTTTCCCGCACCGATAATATATACATGCTCCAAACCCGAGAGATCGTACGCGCGGTCCCCGATGTAAAGCAGGTTATCGTCGCGCCTGCAGGTCCTTCTGATGGCCGCGCCGGGGTCCACGGCTCGAATGGCGGCTCTGACAATACGGTCCGCATCCTGTTTCATGGCATCTATTGACCTGAAGGCCATAACCCGCCTTTCTTCAAAAAAACAATTCCCTGCCGCCCGGACCTGCGACGGTCCATTCAACCGTTTGACGATCCCCCCGTCGGGTGGTCTAACTATGCCATAAAGTGCGCGTGGATTCAATGAAAGCGCACCGGAGGATGCAATGAATGAAGAATGGGAAGACCTTTTTCCGGAACCGGTGCGCATTCCCATCGACGGGATCCTGGACTTGCATACCTTCAGCCCAAAAGAGGTCTCCGATCTTCTGCCGGAATACCTCCGCGCGTGCTTCGAGGAGGGGATCCTGGACGTCACGGTCATTCACGGAAAAGGCAAAGGAGTGCTTCGGGAAACGGTGCACGCCCTGCTGAAGCAGGATCCCCTGGTCTCGAGTTTCCACCTGGACCGGGAACAAGGCAACTGGGGGGTTACGAGGGTGAGGTTGGTATGTACGGAAAGTGGGCGCTAAAGGTAACCTCCCGTGGTTGCCCTTAGTGGTTGCCACGTTTTGGTCGCTTGCCACGGTCGGGACGGCCACGCCGGAGACGCACCTGCGGGAGGTATTGATGCCACGGTGTCGGAGTCCTGAAGGCGGATTCAAAACAGGTCCTGGCGGCGCCGCCTTTCCTGCGATGGCGTGGGCAAACCAGTTGGGTTTTCCCGATCGAATTCCCCTTCGGCCGGATTGTCGTTGATGCTTTCCCGGACCCGGTTCAATTCCTCGTCATTTCGGATGATGTGTTCATAATAGTCGCGTTGCCATAGTTTCGCGCCGGGGGTGTTGCCTGATTCGTTGACGCGACTGGTGGCGACGGATTTGAATCCTCGCAGGATTGCGCCAATGGTTTGCGACAGTGACCGAGGTCCCGTAGGGGCGTATTGCAATACGCCCCTACCGCGTCCCCTGATGAGCACAATGCCATGTATATGGTTCGGCATGACGACGAATTCATCCAATTCGACATGGGAGAATTGTATTGGGATATCATTCCAACATTCGGCAACCATCCGACCTGAATCGTTCAAGACCATCTGTTTGTTCAGCACATCCCCGAACAATAGGGCCCGTTCATGCCCGCACACGGTTACGCAATACGCCCCGGCCTGCGAATAGTCGTATCCGGGCAAACGCAGGGAACGGCGTTTCGTGTTCACGGCGCTGCTTCTCCCCTGCACCGGATCATTTGCCCCAGAAGAGAAATTACGGTCCTACCCTCGTACCGAAATACCGGGCCGCTGCTTCGGTTACTTAGGGGCGAAACAGCTTTCGCCCTGCGGCGATGTTCGTCGTGACGGCATCGGTAATCAAAGAAATCCCGTGGATATGCCCACCCGCCGAACGATCCTATCACACCTCCAGCAGTTCGTTCAGCTCCTCCCAGTTCCGGACCCGTTGGAACGGATGCGCCTTTCTGTTCCAAGGCTGGTCGAATACAATGGGCGTAATGCCGGAATCCGCCAGCAGGAAACAGGTCTCGAGCCGGTCTTCCACGAAGAACCGGAGACCCAGTTCACGCAGAACCAGGGGCTTCTTTTCCGGCGATCCCGTGGTTTCAAGATGCACGGTGAATGGATCCACCATCCGCAGGGTCTGCAGGATCCAGGAATAGATGGGGCCGCAATCCCGACGCGCGGTAACGAACATCAGGGGAGCCAGCCTGGAGAAACGGGTCAGCGTTTCCACGGCCCCGACCAAAGGCTCCAATCCGAGCCGATGCGGCTCATCGAGGACCAGCAGAGTAATGGGCCGGAGCACATCGGCTTCCACACCCAGCGATACCGTCAGATCGTAATCCGTAATGTCCTCGTATTTCCAGTGGGGGAAATTGAAGCGCGTTTGCGCCAAATGCAGAAACAAGGACATGGTATCCGCTACGACGCCGTCGATATCGAATCCGATCTGATCCAAAGGAATGCTCAAGCCTCTTCCGATCCTTCCAGCCTATCGATCGAGCTTGCTGAGATATTCGTACGCGCTGGTGGCGGCGAGGGCTCCATCCGCACAAGCGGTAACGACCTGTCGAATCGCCGTATCCCTCACGTCCCCGGCGGCAAACAGACCGGGATGGGACGACATGAGACTTGCGTCCGTCTTGACGTAGCCTTCCGACGTGGTATCGAACGGAACCCGGATGACCCGAAGGTCCGGTTCCCAACCTACGCAAACAAAGATCCCGTCGGCGCGAAGCACTTGCTCCCCGCATTCTCGGGTGGCGATACGGACCCCCGAAGCCGTGTCATCACCCAGAACCTCCTGAACCTGGGCGTCCATGATCATCTCCACGTTGCCCCGATTCCGCAGCTCTTTCTGAAGAGCCGCCTCGGCCCGCAATTCGCCGCGGCGATGAACCATCTGAATGTGATCGGCAAAATGAGACAAGATCAAAGTCTCGTGAGCAGCCATATTGCCGCCGCCCACCACTACCACGTTTGCATCCTTGCCTCTGAAAAGGGGACCGTCGCATAAAGCACAGTAATGGATACCCAGTTTTTCTTCGCCTCGGACGTGCAGAGACTTGGGCACCACACCCATGGCCAGGACAGCCGTTCTGGACTCATATCGCTCTCCCGTCGCCGTCTCCGAGAAAAACACTCCCCCTTCCGCTGAAAGTGATGCAAGTCGAATCATGGGAAGGGTAGCTCCCTCCATCTGCGCCTGGGCGAACATCTGGGCGCCCAGTTGCGCGCCGGGAACGCCGCCGGGAAATCCCGGATAGTTCCAGAGATTCTGGATCATGTAAAGGTTCCCTCCGGGAGTATCTCCCAGTACGACGCTGTTCATCCCCAGTCGTTGGGCATAGATAGCGGCGGTAAGTCCCGCGGGACCCGAACCAACGATGACGATGTCAAACTTCTCGGCTTCCATGTCGGCACCCTTTCATGTTTGAAGAACCCGCGCCCCGGACCCCTCGTCCCTCATCGGATTATGGTGGGCAATACTTGTTTCAAAATTATCATAGTTTGGCCGACTCGTCCAGGCGTTCGGCAGCGTGTCGGCGCCTGGATGTCCGTGATGCATCCTCGCAGGAAAGGGTTCCGTGGATCGCTGAATCCATGGGCGCCCACAGATGTATTAGGGAACGGAAGCTCTTGGATTCGATGCCCTTGACGGCAACCCCGGACAACGATAGCCGGAATTCGGTCTGCACCATACTCACATTGAAAAGTTACTGATCGGCGGCGATTGTACGTATACTTCCGCTCACCCCCCTGCGCCCCGCCGGTGGAAAAGAAGGGATGAGGGAGATTTTTCCCATTTTCCTCCCGGAGGGCGGGCATAAGGATTTATTGTTTTTCCAGGTGGTTTCGGTATAATCGTTTTTTCCTCCAGAGGGTTTATGGGTGATGAATAGTTATTTCAAAGCTATGCGACTTCCGTTTCTGGCGGGCTCCATGGTCCCGGCCGCCGTCGCAGGCGCCTACGCCTGGCTTAGAAACGAATTTGAATTGGTTTCCTTTTTGCTGGCCGCGTTCGGCGTAGCGTGCCTGCACGTCGCCTCAAATCTGATCAACGACTGGTCCGACGCTCCCGGAACCGACCGGGTGAATTTGAGGGTCACGCCTTTCAGCGGGGGTAGTCGCGTCATCCAAGAAGGCGGGGTCTCTCGCCCCACTGTTCTGAGCATGGCGCTCGCATTTTTCGGCATCGCTCTCCTGATCGGCATCCTACTGGCCGCCTGGCGCGCTCCGGGCGTGCTGTGGGTGGGTGTCCTCGGCTTACTGGCGGGATGTCTCTATTCCATAAGACCCCTCGAGCTGATGAGCCGATCGCTGGGTGAAATCACCATTTTTTTCGCGTTCGGGCCCTTGATCACACTAGGAATGTATTACGTCATGGCGGGCAGACTGTACTGGCCGGCCTTTTGGATCGGTCTGCCCAACGCCTTTCTCATAACGGCCGTCATTTGGATCAACGAATTTCCCGATTTGGAGGCGGATCAAGACACCGGCAAACGAAACCTGGTGGTTGTCCTTGGCCTTCAGCGCAGCCGAACCGTGTACGCGGCCCTCATGCAGTTACCCTACCCCTCTTTGATGGCGCTCGCATTGGCCGGAGTGTATTCGCCCGGTCTCTTGCTGGGCCTGCTCGCATTCCCCCTCTCCCTCAGAGCCGTGCAGCTGGTATTCGCCATGGATGAAGACCGCCGGGGCATCGTGCATATCCAGGCGCTGACCCTTCAGACCCTGTTGGTATTGGGTCTCGCCATGGTGGCCGGATTGATCTTACACGGGCTTTTGTTTTAAAACCGGGAACCTTTCCCGCCCGTTCGCCGGCCGGGACTGTGCGATTCTTCGCCTGTTCAAAGAGCTACGATGAGAATACGACATCTCGGAATCCTGTTGGCCGCTGTGGGTCTGTCCCTGATCCTGCTGATGCTCCATATTGAGAAGTACCTTGATACGCCTGTCGAATTGCGATCCGAGGCGGTGTTTTTTGACCTGAAAAAGGGGACCTCCTTCGATCGGCTGGCTCACCAGTTGAACGAGCTGGGGCTGATCGCATCTCCCTGGAAATTGAAGACCTATGCACTGATTACGGGAAAAGCGAGGAGACTCCAGGCGGGTTATTACCTATTGCATCCGCGTTCGACCCCTCGCGTCCTGTTGGATAAGTTTGTCAAGGGAGAAGTGTATCTCGCCCGTGTAGTGTTTCCCGAAGGGGCCACGGTTCGGGATATGGCGTGTACGTTGGACCAGGCAAGTATCGTTGGGAAACAAGCCTTCCTTGAAACGGCGCTGGCGGATCATGCGCCGGCTCGATTCAATGTACCCGGCCCCACCCTCGAGGGCTACCTGTTCCCGGACACCTATCTTTTTCGACCTCACTCGAGCAGTTCGGAAGTCCTGCTCCGAATGGTGCATCGATGGAAACAGGTCTTCGCTCCTTTCGGAACACGCCTGAAGGAAACCGGAGTGTCCGCCCGGGAAGCGATGACGATGGCCTCCATCATCGAGAAAGAAACCTCGCTGGAGTCCGAGCGCGGTCTGGTGGCGTCGGTGTTCCAAAACCGGCTTCAGAAACAGATGAAATTGCAGAGCGACCCAACGGTCATTTACGGCGTTCCGGACTTCGACGGGAATCTCACCAGAAAACACCTGGATACGGATACACCCTACAATACTTACACCCGCGTCGGCCTCCCGGCGGGTCCCATCGCCAATCCCGGCGAATCGTCTATTCGGGCGGCTCTTTATCCCCCCAATACGAGTTATTTCTATTTTGTGTCTACCAATGAAGGCTTCCACCGATTCTCCGAAACACTATCGGAACACAATCGTTTTGTAAGACTCTATCAAAAGAATAATCGTTAGTACTCTATTGTTTTTTTCTTGACACCAAAGGCCGGTGCTCCTATTCTTGGAGGTGGGGAAATGTGGGGATAAGTGTCTACCGTGGTCGCGAGGGTGGGGAGATGTTCCAGGGAATCAGTTACCAAACCATGGATCAAAAAGGCCGGATCGCCATTCCCACCCGAATCCGGGAAGTCCTCAATTCCGGGGGAAACGGCAACATCATGGTGACCCACGGAATCTCCTGCCTCATGGCATTCTCCCTCGAGTTCTGGAAAATCGTCGTTGAAAAAGCCGCATCCCTCGCCACCTTCGATCAAAGAAGCCGGGACTTCATACGACTGTTTATTGCCCCTGCCATGGAATGCGCTCCCGACAGGCAGGGGCGCATTCTCATCCCCAGCAGCCTTCGAGAATACGGGGAATTGGATAAAGACGTGGTGGTTGCGGGAATGCTTAAGAATTTCGAAATCTGGGACCGCAAGAAATTCGACGCCAAGATGGAAAGCGGACGCGCCGACCAGTCCTTCTTACTGGAAGGCGCGGGACTGCTCGGACTCTGACCCTTGAACAGAATCGTCCATGAGCCCGTTCTCCTGAAGGAAGTTCTGGAGCTTCTTCAGCTCAAGCCGGATGCCTTGTACGTTGACGGTACCGTGGGCGAAGGAGGACATGCGGTAGCCATGTTGGAGGCTTCGTCTCCCAGCGGAAAACTCATCGGGCTCGATGCGGATCCCTCCGTGTTGCGGTACACACAAAGACGCCTCGCACCCTTTAGGGGACGCTTTCAACTATTTAATGAATCGTATGACCGGCTGGACGAGGTCTTCTTCTTGGCTGATATCGATCAGGCGGACGCCATCCTGCTGGATCTCGGATTCTCCTCCTTCCAGGTGGAGGATCCGGCTCGCGGGTGGAGTTTTCAACAGGACTCGCCGTTAGATATGCGATATGACCAAACCCAAGGGGATACGGCAAAAGATGTTCTGAATCGAGCTTCCAAGGAAGAATTGGTCCGGATCCTAAGCCATTACGGCGAAGAGCGGTTCGCCAAACGCATCGCTTCCGCCATCATTGAGAAGAGAGCTGAAGCGGAGATCCGTACCACGGGTGAATTGTCAAACCTGGTGTTGGGCGCCGTGCCCTCTTCCGCTTTGAGATGGAGGATTCACCCGGCGACCCGCGTATTTCAGGCGCTGCGTATCGCTGTGAATCAGGAGCTCGAACATCTGCGCCGCTTCCTGGACAATGCGGAAAGGTGGCTTGCGCCGGGAGGCAGACTGGCGGTGATTTCATATCATTCCCTGGAAGATCGAATGGTCAAACAGAGCATGCAGGACTGGAGTCGTGATTGCATCTGCCCAAAATCCATTCCTCAGTGCGTCTGCAGAGGGAAGAAGCTTTTCAGGATACTCACCCGAAAGCCGTTGTTTCCGTCGGCCGAAGAGGTGGCGTCCAATCCGCGAAGCAGAAGCGCCCGGCTCCGGGTGGCGGAGAGGCTGTAACGCATGGCTCTACGGAAGGAATCGAAGGGTCTGAAGACGACTGCTCCCAGGCGTTCCGGAAGCCGCTGGATGGAAGACCGGCTTCGTCCTTTTTTCATGATTCTTCTGGTCCTTGTAACCCTGTTGAGCGCCGCCTTTGCCAATGTTTGGCTGTCCCAACAGTGTCGCTTGTTGACGTATGAAATTTCGAAGCTTGAGAAAAGCATCCGGATGGAACGAGAGACCAGTCTGCGTCTCGAAGTCGAGACCGCCAGCCTGAAATCGTTGAGTCGGATCGAACGAATAGCCATGAACGAACTGCAACTAAGTACCCCCACACCGGAACAGATCATCGAGTTGCCATGACTGCCGCGCACCGTAAGAACAGACAGAGGAAAGGGCTGATGTTGCGGCGAAACATCGTCGTAGCAATCATGCTGGCCTGTTTCGTTGCCATCGTGGTCCGAGCTTACCGGCTTCAGGTGACGGAGCGGGAACGTCTGACGGGTCTCGCCATGACCGAATATTCCCGTAACGTAACGCTTCTTCCACGAAGAGGCGACATCATTGACCGGCGAGAACGGATACTGGCGTCCAGTGTGGAAGTCTACTCTCTTTTCGCGGAACCCAGGATCATCGAAGAACCGAAACCCATTGCCGCGAAGTTGGCCTCCCTGCTCAACCTGGACTATCTGGACACGCTTGAAAAGCTTTCATCCGGTAAGGGATTCGTGTGGATAAAACGCAAACTGCCGCCCCATCAAAAAGCAGAGATCATGGAGCTGAATTGCCGGGCGCTCGGATTTGTTCCCGAAAGCAAACGAATTTATCCGAATCGGGATCTGGCGGCTCACGTACTAGGTTTTGTGGGTTTGGACGGCAATGGTCTGGAAGGCCTCGAACTCCAATACGATGAAACGTTGAGCGGTGAAAAGGGGCAGTTTCAGGTTTACAGGGATCGGCTCGGAAGAACGGTATACAGGCACGGCTCCCCGGAAGGTTTCGAACATGAAGGGCGCCGGCTGGTGCTTACCTTGGACAAAACCATCCAATACCGCCTCGAGAACGCGCTGAAAAAGGCCGTCATCGAACAGAACGCAGCATCCGGTTTGGCGGTCATGATGGACCCGTGGACGGGGGATGTCCTGGCGATGTCCGTGCAGCCCGCTTACGATCCCAATGTGTTCTGGAAGTACCCGCCTGCCAGACGAAGGAACCGGGCGGTCGTGGACTGCTTCGAACCCGGATCCACTATGAAGGTATTTACCGCCCTACTGGCGCTCGAGAATAATCGGATCGGCCTGGAGGAGCCCATATACTGCGAAAACGGGAACTACAGGGTGGGCAGGCATGTGGTGCACGACACGCATCGATACGGTTGGCTCACCCTCCCCCGCATTATCCAAGTATCGAGTAACATCGGGGCGCTGAAAATCGGCATGCGCATGGAAAAAGCCATGCTGTACGACGGCTTGCGCCGGTTCCGGTTCGGAGATCTCACGGGCATCGATCTTCCGGGCGAGACGAGAGGATTGCTGCGAGGGGCATCCGGCTGGGCGGAAATCGACTTTGCGACCATTTGCTTCGGGCAGGGCTTGAGTATTTCGCCCATCCAGCAGATCTCCGCCTTGAGCACCATTGCAAACGGCGGTCTACTCGTACACCCGAGGATGGTCAAACGCATCGAAGACGCACAAGGTAACGTCATACGGAGATTTGAAAGCAAGCCATCCGAACGTGTGGTTTCCAAGAAATCGACCCGCCTTCTTACGAGGATGCTGAAAACAGTGGTGGAACGTGGGGGAACCGGAAGTCACGCGGCCCTGGATGGATACTCGGTAGCCGGAAAAACGGGAACCGCTCAAAAAGTGGATTCGAGAACGGGCACGTATTCAAGAAATACCTATGTCTCTTCTTTCATGGGCTTTTTCCCGGCCGACAAACCGTCCGCGGTCCTGCTCGTAATGGTTGACGAGCCCCAAAAAGCCGTGTATGGCGGCTTGGTCGCAGCCCCGGTATTCAAGACCATCGCCGAACAGGTGATCCCTTACATGGGTATTAAACCCGACGAAGTATACCTCGCTCAGAAAGACATCGATTCAGCAGCCAAGCCGGACGAGGAGCCGCCGGATAATGATGTATGTCCCATAGGAGAAGAGGCTGAAGACCCGGGCGTCATGCCGAACTTGATCGGTTTGGACGCGAGGAGCGCACTGAACACGTTGGGAAACCGGAAACTGAACGTGAAACTGATCGGCAGCGGGATCGTGGTGAACCAAGATCCTCCTCCAGGAACTTGTCTGGAAGGCATGCAAGTTTCCCGGTTGACCTTGGGGAAGGAGCAGGCTTTTTGAATCTCGAGGAACTCATTCCACCCGGTTGTGTCATAGAGCGGCGAGGCCCGGGGAACCCCACGATAAACAGTCTGGCCTACGACTCCCGCGCGGTGACGCCGGGAGCCCTTTTTGCGGCGTTTCGGGGAGTGAGAGACCACGGCCTCCGTCATCTGCCCCAAGCCGTTCGGAATGGAGCGGTGGCCCTTTTGTTCGACGGCGAACCGGAAGGAGGATGGCCCGAGTTTTCGGGACCTGCGCTTCTGGTCCGGGATGCTAGAAAAACACTTGCTCTGACGGCGGATCGTTTTTACTCCCATCCGTCCGAAAGAATGGATCTCGTGGGCATTACCGGGACCAACGGCAAAACGACCACGGCTTACCTTCTGGAGTCTATATTCAACGCTTGGGGAAAGCGGGTCGGTGTCATTGGAACGATCCAGTATCGATATGGAAGTCGAGAGTTTCCTGCGGCCACTACGACGCCCGAGTCCGTGGATTTGCAGCAATTATTGAAGGCGATGGTGGACGAAGGCATGACTCATGTCATCATGGAAGTGTCATCCCACGCGTTGATCCAGAGCCGCGTGACGGGATGTACTTTTCGGGCTGCATTGTTCACCAACCTCTCGAGGGATCACTTGGACTATCACAGAGACATGGCCGACTATTTCGAAGCCAAGTCACGTCTGTTTGATTTGTTGACGGGCGGAACGCATGGCCCGCGTCCCATGTTGAGGCTGAGCAACGGCGATGATCCATATGGCAGGGAACTAAGACTCAAGTACGGTTCAGACGTGACGACGTACGGCATGACTCCGGAAAGCGACGTTTCCGGGAGGATTTTGACTTCAGGCCTCAACGGCTTGGAAATCCTCATCCGTTGGGAGGGAGGTCAGGCCGTCCTGGTGTCTCCGTTAATCGGAACGCTCAATGCCTACAACGTGCTGGCTGCTTCCGCTACAGCCCTCCATCTGGGGATTCCGATAGAGAAGGTGCAAGAAGGCGTGGCGTCAATGCGGAGTGTCCCCGGCCGCATGCAGCTGCTCCGGGGAATGCATAACGAAGTGGCCGTCATAGATTACGCGCATACACCGGACGCCCTTGAAAAGGTCTTGAACACGGTGGCGACTTTTTCGACCGGCCGGATCATCACGGTCTTCGGATGCGGGGGAGATCGAGACCGAGGCAAGCGCCCCCTTATGGGGCGTATAGCCGGCGAAAAGAGCGACATACTCGTCGTGACCTCGGACAACCCTAGATCCGAATCTCCAAGGTCGATCATCGAGGATATCGAATCGGGAGTGAACGAGGCGGGGCCGGTGTTATGCACCGTGAAAGAAGCGGGTTCCCGACCGAAGACGCTCTGCTATTTCATTGAAGAAGATCGGCGTACCGCCATTCGATCGGCGATATCCCTCGCGGCTGCCGGTGACGTGGTGCTGATTGCCGGAAAAGGTCACGAAAACTATCAAATCATAGGGAACGAACGTTTCCACTTCGACGACGTGGAGGAAGTGGTGAACGCGTTCAACCTGAAACCACGAATTACATGAACTGGACTCCACAGCAAGTCGCGCGATTGGTGAACGGGCACATCCGGTCACTGGGGGACAGTCCCCGCGTGCAGCTCCTTTCCACGGACACGCGAACTCTCAAACCCGGAGAGCTGTTTGTGCCGTTGGTTGGAGACGCGTTCGACGGACATCGTTTCGTGGTCGAATCCGAACGGCGTGGAGCCATCGGAGCCCTGGTACAGATCGGACGCATGTCTGAGTCCGAGTTGCAGGCTCTCTCGAAACGGTTTCTGGTGATTCTGGTTTGCGACACGCTGCACGCTCTTGGAAACCTCGCTGCCGACGTCCGACGCGGCTTTCAGGGTCCCGTTGTGGCGATCACCGGAAGCAACGGCAAAACCACGACGAAAGAGATGGTGGCCGGTATCCTTGAACAACGTGGATGCGTTTTGAAAAACGAGGGAAACTTCAACAACCTGGTGGGACTTCCCCTCACCCTCTTTCGCTTGGGAACGGAGCACAGGTTCGCCGTATTGGAGATGGGCGCCAACAATTTCGGAGAGATTCGCCGTCTGATGGAAATCGCTCGACCGACGGTAGGAATGATCACCAACGTGGATTCAGCGCATCTCGAAGGGTTTGGGGATCTTGACGGCGTGGCCAGAGCCAAAGGGGAAATGATCGAGCAGATGTCCGACTCGGGTGCTTTTGCCGTGAACCTGGATGATCCGCGAGTGGCCAGTAAGGCCGCGCGCTTTCGAGGCAGGCTGATCTCATTCAGCCGTACATCGGATGCGGATGTTCGACTCATACGATCGCACCCCACTTCTTCCGGACTCTCGGAACTCCTTTTGCGGGTGGGCCGTGACGAGATTCGAGTCCGGTTGAACGCCGCCGGTGAACACATAGAACAGAATGCCCTGGCCGCGACCGCCGCCGCTTATGCGGCCGGAGCGGACAGTGAAGCGATCCGCGTGGGCCTCGAGTCCTTTCGGCCCGTCCGAGGCCGAAGCCGGATACTGACCGGTGAAGGCGGCATCCGAATCCTGGACGACACGTATAACGCCAATCCGGCCAGCATGTCGGCCGCCCTCAAGATGCTGGCCCGAGTCAGGGGAAAGGGCCGAGCCATAGCGGTTCTCGGCCACATGGCCGAACTTGGGCCACATGCGGAAGCGGCGCACCGGGAACTGGGAGCGCAAGTGGCGGACCTTGGTGTGTACGAGGCCTTTTTTGTCGGTCCGTACGCCGAGTCGGCCAAGGAAGGAGCTGTCAGCCATCAGATGAGTTCGACCCGGGTGCATGTGTTCGAATCCCTTGAATCGCTCATCGATGAACTGAAAAAACTACTGCAAGAGGACGACGTCGTTTTGGTCAAGGGAAGCCGAACGGCTCGCATGGAGCGTGTAGTGAATACTTTGGCGGAAGGATATTGATTCATGCTGTACGAGTTGCTGTTCCCGTTACATACGCTCCACCCTGTGTTTAATGTGTTCAGGTATATCACCTTCCGGACCATCTACGCCATTGTGACCGCCCTGCTGATCGTCTTCTTCATGGGGCCCTGGTTCATAGACAAAATGACCCGGCTTCGGATCGGTCAGTTTATACGTGAGGAAGGCCCCACCAGCCACAAGCCAAAAGAAGGCACTCCCACCATGGGAGGGGTTCTCATCCTGTTTTCGGTTCTGGTATCTACGCTGCTGTGGGCCAGGCTCAGCAACCCCTACGTCTGGGTCGTCCTTTTCATCACTTTGATTTGCGCCGCCATCGGTTTCGCGGATGACTACCGGAAGTTGACCCGACGGCACAACAGAGGGCTGCGAGGAAAATCCAAGCTCATCGCGCAGTGCCTGGCGAGCCTTGCCGTGGCTCTATTCCTATACTTTCACGGAGGCTTCGACTCCAGGCTTACCATTCCCTTCTTCAAAGAGATCAATCCGAATCTCGGCCTGGGCTACGCGTTGCTCACCATATTCATTATCACCGGTTCCTCGAACGCGGTGAATCTGACCGACGGATTGGACGGACTGGCGATCGGACCCATCATTGTGGCTTTCGCGACCTACCTCGTATTCTGCTACCTGGTGGGACACGCCGTTATAGCCAAGTATCTTCAGATTACACACATACCCGCGGCAGGCGAGCTGACGGTGTTTTGCGGAGCCATGGTCGGAGCCGGAATCGGGTTTCTCTGGTATAACACGTACCCCGCGCAGCTCTTTATGGGCGATACGGGATCGCTCGCGTTGGGAGGTGCGCTTGGCACCGTCGCCGTCCTTATAAAACAGGAGATTCTTCTCGTGATCGTGGGAGGAATCTTCGTGATGGAAGCCCTTTCCGTAATCTTTCAGGTTGGTTTCTTCAAGCTCACTCACGGTCGGCGCATCTTCCGGATGGCTCCCCTTCACCATCACTTCGAACTGAAGGGTTGGCCCGAACCGAAAGTTATCGTTCGATTTTGGATCATAGCGTTCATTTTGGGACTCGTCGGCATCAGCACCCTTAAACTCAGATAGCCGAGTTTCAAAGAACCATGAAAATCAAACCTTTCAAGCCTCTAGATCCCTCTCTGGTCCTCACCGTCTTCGCGCTGGTGGGCCTCGGAGTGGTTATGGTGTTGAGCGCGAGTTCGGCCCTGGCCCTTCAACGGTATGGCGATTCCTATCATTTCCTGAAACGGCAGACGTTCTCCGCCGGCATCGGTATACTCGGACTCTTACTACTTTCCCAAATTCCCTATGAATACCATAGAAAACTCGTTTATCCCGCGCTGATCTCGGCCCTGGCGCTGATGGTAATGGTCTTGTTCCCCGGCATTGGTTATGAGGTCGGCGGAGCCCGAAGATGGCTTCGGTTAGGAGGCTTCTCGTTCCAGCCTTCCGAGTTGGCAAAGATAGCGTTCACGGTGTATCTGGCTTACTCGTTAACAAAGAAAGGCGAAAAGGTACGGGAGTTCTCGATCGGATTCCTCCCCCACCTCATCTTTCTGGGCCTTTTCGTACTGGTAGCTCTGCTGCAAAAGGACCTCGGCACCGTTGTCGTTTTGGGGCTGCTTACCTTTGCCATGCTCTTCATAGGAGGCGCCAGGACGCTCCACTTGTTCGCTACGGGCACGGCAGCCTTGGGTCTGCTGGCCCTGGCCATCGTGATGGAGCCCTACCGTCTGAAGAGAGTGTTCGTTTACCTGAATCCTTGGGCGGACCCACTGGACCACGGATTTCAGATCATTCATTCGTTCTTGGCCTTAGGTTCCGGGGGTATTTTCGGAGTCGGGATCGGAGACGGCAAGCAGAAGCTCTTCTATCTGCCCGAACCTCACACGGACTTCATTTTTTCCGTCCTGGGGGAGGAACTCGGCCTGGTCGGCGTCTCCGCGGCAGTGGCGCTCTACGTCGTTTTGTTCTGGAGAGGCATACAGATATCCAGAAAGGCCTTGGATCCCTTCGGATCGCTCCTTGCTTTCGGTCTTACCCTTCTGATTTCGTTCCAGGTGATCATGAACATCTGGGTTGTAATGGGTTTGGTTCCCACGAAAGGCATGGCGCTCCCGTTTATGAGCTATGGCGGTTCGGCTCTTATGATGAATCTGTGCGTAGTAGGAGTCCTGCTCAGCATCCGATCCAAAGGGCGGGCAAGCTGACATGGCGGGGCTCGTATTCGCCGGTGGGGGAACGGGCGGGCATTTGTTTCCCGGCCTGGCCATGGCTGAAGATTTCCGGATGCGAACAGCAGAGATACCGATCACGTTTATCGGGACCGGCCGGCAACTCGAGCAACGAGTGTTGAAAGAGACAGGATACCCATTAGAGACCATCTCGACAACGGGTCTTACCAATAAACGCGGTTTCAGAAAAGCGGGGGCCTTTTTCAAAGTGGTTCAGGGCATCTTTGAAAGCGTTTTTCTGCTTCGAAGGCTTCGCCCTTCTCTGGTGATCGGCCTGGGCGGCTATTCCTCCGGACCGGTGGGCCTCGCAGCATATCTGATGGGAATTCCATTGATCCTGCAGGAACAGAATGCCAGACCCGGACTGACCAACCGGTGGTTGGCGCGGTTTGCGCGAGCGGTGCTCGTTTCATACGACGAATCACTGGACTACTTTCCCGAGGGACTCGCCAAAGTGACGGGCAACCCTGTCAGAAAGCCGTTCCTGCACTGTCCGGACAGAAGGGACCCTTCTATGACCCACGTGTTGATTACGGGCGGAAGCCAAGGCGCGCACGCCATCAATACCGTGGCGCCTGAAGCGATTAGGATGATGATCATGGATCATCGGGCCGTGCGCGTTACACATCAAGCCGGTCAAGAGGACTTGGATTTGGTGCGCGGGGCCTACGAGAACATCGGTTGCGAAGCCCGGGTCGAAGCTTTCATCCGGGACATGGCTGAAGCTGTCTCCTCGGCGGATCTCGTGCTGGGGCGCGCGGGAGCCACCAGCCTGGCCGAGATCGCGCAGGTGGGACGCGGAGCGATTCTTATCCCCTATCCCTTTGCTTCTCACAACCACCAGGAAGAAAACGCACGGGTCTGGGAAAAACGGGGAGCTGCGCGTGTACTGTTGGAAAGCGAACTCAGCGCCGAGAGTTTGGCAAAGGTGTTGGATGAACTGATAGGCGACCGATCTCGCTTGTTGGAGATGGCTGTAAACGCCCGGGGACTGAGCCGCCCCAACGCGGTCGAAGATGCGGTTGCGGCTTGCTTGGAGTATCTGCCCGATGATGAGACGCACTAAAATAAGGAATCTGCACTTTGTGGGCATTGGCGGCTCGGGCATGAGCGGCATTGCGGAAGTGCTTCTGAACCAGGGATTTCGAGTTCGCGGCTCGGACATGAAGGACTCCCAGATCGTTCGTCGCCTTACCGGCCTCGGAGCGGAGATCCATATCGGCCATCAGGCGGACCACGTGCGTGATGCGGAAGTAGTGGTGATCTCATCCGCCGTGAAAGAGGACAATGTGGAAGTCCAGGAGGCCCGTCGACTGAAAATCCCGGTGATCAAACGCGCTGAAATGCTTTCCGAACTGATGCGTACGAAATACGGCATCGCCGTAGCCGGCGCCCACGGCAAAACAACGACTACAAGTCTGGTAGCCCAAGTGCTGACCAACGCAGGGTTGGACCCCACCGTGGTGATAGGCGGCCGCCTCTCGACTTTCGGCAGCAGCGCCCGCCTGGGTCAGAGTGACATCATGGTCGCCGAGGCGGACGAGAGCGACGGCTCCTTTCTGCGACTGTCTCCCGCCGTGGTAGTGGTCACCAATCTGGACGCCGAACACCTGGATTACTACGGCAGTCTGGACGAGATTAAACAGGCGTTCCTGGAGTTTATCGACAAAGTACCTTTTTATGGGCTCAGCGTGCTCTGTCTGGACAACCCCGGGCTCCAGGATCTTATTCCTCACGTGCACAGAAGAATGGTCACGTATGGGCTTTCGGCTCAGGCGGACGTCAGGGCCTTTGACGTTAAGCAGCGGGGGCCCACCACCTCCTTTCGTGTGATGGCCGGAGACCGGGACATGGGACCGATCACTCTGAACCTTCCGGGCATACACAACATGTTCAACGCTCTTGCCGCGATCTGTGTGGGCATGGAGCTGGACGTCTCCTTCGAGTCCGCCGCGGAAAGCCTCCAGCGTCTAGGCCAGGTCCAGCGCCGCCTTGAAATCCTGGGGTCCGTGGACGAGGTGATGGTTGTTGACGACTACGCGCACCATCCCACGGAGATCAAGGCCACGCTCGAGGCGGTTCAGAGTTCCTGGAAAGAGAGGCGGATCGTGGCGGTTTTCCAGCCGCACCGATACAGCCGGAGCTTTCACCTGCACGATGAATTCGTCAAGTCTTTCTACCAGGCGGATCATCTGGTCATCACGGAGATTTATCCGGCAGGCGAAAAGCCCATCAAGGACGTGAACGGACATAGAATGTTCGAAGGAATCCGCGATCACGGCCATCGGGACGTGCTTTTTCTCGAAAACGATGCCGAAATCGTCGAGCATCTGGTGTCTTTCTGCCGTCCGGGCGATCTGCTGCTCACCATGGGAGCGGGCAATGTCTACGAGGTTGGATTGAAGTTCCTTGAACAGAAAATGGAAAATGCAGTCCGGGCATAAAACATCGCTCAAGAGGCTTTTGAAGGACCGGGTGGACTTCGAAGTGCCGCTCGGCAGGTACACCAGTCTTCGGGTTGGAGGCCGGGCGTGGGCCGTGGCGCGGCCGGCCGACGTACACGAGGTCAGAGCGTTGTTGGGTTTTCTGGCCGACACCGGCATGGCAGCGTTTCCCTTAGGAGAAGGCACCAACCTGCTGGTTTCGGATTCCGGTTTCGACGGGGTGGTAATCCTTCTGAAGGACGGATTTACCAGCGCACATTTCGAGCGGGAACCCTCGGGGACCGTTGTATGTGTTGCCGGTGCAGGAGCGCATCTTTCCATGGTGCAACGCTTTCTGCTTCAGCACGGTTTCGGCGGGTTCGAATTCGCTGCGGGCATTCCGGGCTCCATCGGCGGATCGGTCAGGATGAACGCGGGTACGGCCGCGGGCGAGATGAAAGACGTGGTCCTGTGGATTGAGTGGGTGACCAGGGACGAGGGCTGCCTCCGTTTTTACGGAAACGAATTGAGCTTCTCGTATCGAAACCTGGATCTTCCTGAAGGCGCCGTTGTCGTCCGCGCGGCCTTGAAAGTGGAGGCACGGGACCCGGATTGCATCAGAAGGGAAATCCGCGGACTCATGAAAAAGCGCCTACAGACTCAGCCCATCGGCAAGCGCTCCGCCGGAAGTGTATTCCGAAATCCTCCCGGATTCGCGGCAGGTCGGCTCATTGAACAGGCGGGGCTGAAAGGAACTCGTGAAGGTGCGGCGGTGGTGAGCGAGAAACACGCCAATTTCATCTTGAATGAGGGGAGCGCCACGGCGACCGATATCTTTCGCTTGATTCAAAGAATCCGACGGGACGTTCATGATCAACTTGGTGTCCGTTTGATCCCTGAGATCGTCTTTTTGGGGTCGTTTGGCGCCAATGGAAAGGCTGCGTCGGAAACGGCTTTATCCTATGAAAAGATTTCCTAGAGACAAAAGAAACCGTTACGTAACCAAGGTCCATCGAGGGCTCATGGCGCCAAGGATACTGGTGTTCCTGGTCCGCCTACTGGGCGTTGCGTTCATAGGCGTTTCAGCCAGCATGGGCCTGTTGTGGTTCTATGAATACGCGCTCGAATTACCCTATTTCAGACTCTCGGGTGTAACGCTGGTAGGCTGCGAGCGGGTCAATGACAAACGAATCATCGCACTCATGGGAGTTGACAGCCGAACGAGTGTTTTGGGGATGGACCTGAAAAAGGCGGCCGAACGGATTCAGTCGGAGCCCTGGATCGAAAAGGCCATGGTGCGCCGTGAACTTCCGGACGAGTTGTGGGTTCGAGTCTGGGAACGGCGGCCGGTCGCCCTGGCTAACCTGGACTCCCTTTATTACATGGATGGAAACGGCGTGCCGTTCAAAACCATCGAAGTCGGCGACTCGATGAATTATCCGATCGTGACCGGAGCTTCCAGTGACGATTTCGAGCCCGACCGCTCAGGCCGTATCCATACTCTGGAACGGATTCTGGCCGTTCTGCAGTTGCTGGAGAATAAAACCTCTCCCGTGATCCCCACAGCGGTCTCCGAGATCCATGTGGAGAAAGATGGGGCCCTGGTGCTCATCACTCGTGACCATGTTCACATCCGGCTTGGCCTAGATTCGTATTCGAATAAGTTCAGCCGACTTGCCGAGGTGATGGAAGATCTGAATGGGAAAGATCACTGGCGGCTCATTCAATCGATCGACCTCGACTACGAGGATCAGGCGATCGTGGAATACCGCAAGTTGAAAGAGAGTATGGAGCAAGCATGAAAAATGAACTGATCGTCGGGCTGGACATAGGGACCACCAAGATCTGCGCGGTCGTGGGGGAAGTCACGGAAAAAACGATAAACATCGTCGGCTTGGGGTCGCACCCTTCCGTCGGTTTGCGCAAAGGGGTGGTGGTCAATATTGAAGACACCGTCGAGTCCATTCGAAAGGCTGTGGAAGAAGCGGAACTGATGGCCGGATGTGAAGTCACCGAAGTGTATGCCGGTATCGCCGGAGGCCACATTAAAGGGTTCAACAGCATCGGCGTGATCGCAATAAAGAACAAAGAGGTAACCCAGTCCGACGTGGATCGGGTGATCGACACAGCCCGGGCCGTGGCCATTCCAATGGATCGTGAGGTCATCCATATCATCCCGCAGGAGTTTATCGTGGATGATGAAGGCGGCATACGAGATCCCATCGGTATTTCGGGCGTGCGTCTCGAGGCTCGGGTGCATATGGTCACCGCTGCCGCCACATCGGCCCACAATATCATAAAATGCGCCAACCGTGCGGGATTGGACGTCTGCGACATCGTGCTCGAGCCCATCGCATCCTCCGAAGCGGTGCTCACGCCCGAGGAACGGGATCTGGGCGTCGCCTTGGTCGATTTCGGAGGCGGGACAACGGATCTGGCCATATTCTCCGGAAACAGCGTCAGACACACTTCCGTGCTGGCTTTAGGCGGAAACAACCTGACTCACGACATCGCAGTAGGGTTGCGCACGCCGGAAATAGAAGCGGAAATCATCAAGAAACGGTACGGATGTGCGCTCACGTCCATGATCAGCAAGGATGACGTTATTGAAGTGCCCAGCGCGGGCAGCGGCAGGACCAGGAAGATATCGAGAAGAATTCTTGGAGATATCCTGGAGCCTCGCGTCGAGGAAGTATTCACACTTATTCAAAGGGAAATGATCCGATCCGGATACGAGGATCTTCCCGTATCCGGGATCGTACTCACGGGAGGTTCTTCCCTACTGCCCGGGATTCCGGAGGTAGCCGAACAGGTTTTCAATCTGCCGGTTCGCCGCGGCTATCCGCACTCCATCGGCGGACTGGTCGACATTGTCAACAGTCCTATGTACGCCACGGGCGTTGGTCTGGTGCTGTATGGAAAACGCGCCAAGCCGGGCAAAAAATTCAGGATTCGAGACAAAAATATCTTCAACCGCGTGTTAGGCCGGATGAAGAAATGGATTCAGGACATTATTTAAACCCTAGCAGCCGTCACAAAAAAAGGGGAGGAGAAACCATGACCGTAAAGTTTGAACCGAACAATCCCGCAAGCGGTGCCAGGATCAAAGTCATCGGCATTGGAGGTGGTGGGGGGAACGCCATCAACAACATGATCGAGTCCCGGCTGATGGGCGTCGAATTTCTGGCGGCGAACACCGACATGCAAGCGCTGGAAACATCGTTGGCGGACGGGCGAATCCAGTTGGGATGCAACCTGACCAAAGGACTCGGAGCCGGCGCGGAACCGCAGCGAGGCCGTGAAGCTGCTTTGGAAGACAGCCACAAACTCCGCGAGGCGCTGAAAGATTCAGACATGGTTTTCATTACAGCAGGCCTGGGCGGAGGAACCGGCACCGGCGGAGCACCCGTGATAGCGGAGATCGCCAAAGAACTCGGCGCATTGACGGTTGCCGTAGTTACCAAACCGTTTTCCTTTGAGGGTAAGAAACGCTTGATGCAATCACAGGAAGGGATTGACAACTTGAAAGAGGTGGTGGACACGCTTATCACCATTCCCAACGATCGGCTCATCGCGCTGGCCCCAAAGGGCGCTACCTTCAAGGAAATGTTGAAGAAAGCCGATGACGTGCTGTACTATGCGGTCAAAGGCATTAGCGATCTTATCATGGTCCCCGGACTCATCAACCTCGACTTTGCCGACGTGAGAACCATCATGGGCGAAATGGGAATCGCTCTTATGGGAACCGGAGTGGGCAAAGGAGAAAACCGGGCGATGGACGCGGCCCAGGCAGCCGTGTCGAGTCCGCTTTTGGATGACGTTTCCGTTGAAGGCGCGCGCGGTCTGCTCGTAAATATGACATCTTCCAGCGACTTGTTGATGCAGGAAGTGCAAGAGGCTTCCTCTTTCATACAGCAGGCGGCCCACGAAGACGCGAACATCATCTGGGGCGCGGTGTTTGACGAGAATCTCGAGGACGAGATCCGAATTACGGTCATTGCTACGGGAATCAAAGACAAACCGGAAACCAAACTGAAGCCCGTGAGCAGGAAAGAGACGGCGGAATCCAAAGAGCTGGAGGTACCGACCCACGTCAGGATGCGCAAACGGCTAAAAACGGCGGTAGGTCAAGACTCGCACCACCTCGAGTCGGAGAACGATTTTCAGTTCGACGAGGGCTATTATGACGAGCCTACTTTCTTGAGAAAGCAGGCCGATTAGGGCCTCTCGATGTCGTGGAAGCTTCGTGAATATTACCGAAAGCGCCTTGCCGGAGAACAAGGAACGGTTTTCAAGGACCCCGGAGGAAGAATCCGTGTAGCCCTGATGTATCCCAATCGCTATCATATCGGGATGTCGAACCTGGGTTTTCAATCGGTGTACGGCTGGCTAAATGACCAGGACGACTTTGTTTGCGAACGCGCGTTTCTGCCGGATGATGACGAAACGGGGTTATATGAGCGGTCGGGCGCCTCGTTACTGACCATGGAGTCCCAAACCGAAGTTTCGCGGTACGACGTGTTGGCGTTCTCGATATCGTTCGAGAACGACTATCTCAATGTATTACGGCTTCTCGATCTGGCCCGTGTGCCTTTACTCTCCTCCCAAAGGAACGGACCGGGTCCCCTCCTAGTGGCCGGGGGCATCGCAATTTCCCTGAATCCCGAGCCCCTGGCCGCTTTTTTCGATCTTCTGGGGTTGGGTGACGGCGAGCGCCTGGTTCCCGAGCTTATCGAACTCCTGCGACAGGCGCGATCCGTACCCCATGATCGTGAACCCATTTTGAAACAAGCTTGCCGTCTGACCGGATGGTACGTACCCTCCTATTACACTGAACACTACCGGGAAGACGGGACGATCGAAGGCAGGGAATCGCGCGAAGCGGCGCCGGAGCGTGTAACGCTTGCCAGAACGAACCTTGTCTCGGCGCCCATTCCTAAGACCGCCATTACCACGCCTGATACGGAATTCAGCAACACGGCGCTGCTGGAAATCGGAAAAGGCTGCGGTCGAGGATGTCGCTTCTGTGCGGCGGGTCACTTGTACAGGCCTCCACGATCCCACAGCGAGGACCGCCTCTCTTCCATGCTGACCGATCTCTCCGAGTCGGTTTCCCGGTTCGGCCTGATTTGCCCCGCCTTGGGCGATCTGCCCGAAACGACGCTCATTCTGAAGCATATCCAACACATCGGAGCCGAGGCGACCACGTCTTCTCTCCGGGGGGACGCCGCGAGCGATGAACTTCTGACGTTGTTGAGAGCTTGCGGCCAGAAAAGTGTAGCCATCGCCCCGGAAGCAGGTTCTCAGCGGTTGAGGAACGTTCTGAACAAGAAACTGTCGGAGGATGAGATCATTGCCGCAGTGGCCAGACTAACGGAGGCGGATCTGAGTTCCATAAAGCTCTACTTCATGGTAGGGCTTCCCACAGAGACACTCGATGACGTTCATGCCATCCATGCTCTTCTTAAACGAATCGTTCACGCGCTGAAGAAATTTCGCAAAAAGGACCGGGGATTCCCTAGAATCGGCGCGAGCGTCAATTGCTTTGTGCCAAAGGCGCAAACGCCGTTCCAATGGGAGGCCATGGATCGCGTGGACGCTCTTAAGAAGAAACTTCGCTTGATTCAAGGGCAGATGCGGAGCACCAAGAGCGTTTCCTTCTCCGCGGAAGTTCCCAAGTGGTCGTATATACAAGCCTTTTTTTCATTGGGCGACCGACGGGCGGGCCAAGTGCTCGCCGCCGTTCACTCAAATGAAGGACGGTGGTGGGAAACGTTCAAGAATGTCCCCTTCAATCCGGATTTCTTCGTCTATCGTCGGAGAGAGTACACGGAGACGCTTCCCTGGGATTTCATCCACACTGGCGTTAAGAAAGCGTACCTCGTTTCGGAGCATAGCCGCGCCATGAGCGGAAAGACTTCTCCCGACTGTATCCCGGAGACCTGCAATCGTTGCGGGCTGTGCGGGAACGCGGCTGTGCCCGGCGTCTGAAAATCCGAGTGATTGAATCGATTTCAGCACTTGATTCCTCTTGGCCGGAGGTTGTTCGAGGCCTTGCCGCCTCCGCGGAAGATTGACTTTAACCTGTCTTTTGAATAAAGTAGATCGTCTGGAAAACACCTTTCGGTACGAAGCTAAATAGATGCTCAGCGTCATAATCGTACACTATCGAACTCCGGACCGTCTCGTCAGGTGCCTCGACGCGTTGTCTCGAGCGTTCATACCTGCGACGGCGGAATGTATTGTTGTAGACAACGGCTCCGGACGCGATGAGGAGCTTGCCCGCATATGTGAAAACGGTCCCAAGCCCATCACGTTGGTTTCCAGCGGAAACAATGAAGGCCTCGCTTCAGCGGCCAATCGGGCCTTCCGTATAAGCCGGGGGAAATACATACTCAACCTGAATCCCGACGTCACGGTGTCTCCCCATTCCGTCGGCATTTTGTACCGATTTTTGGAAGACCATCCGGACGTGGGAGCGGTATTCCCCAAACTCCTGAATCAAGACGGCTCGCTGCAGCTCTCTTGCAGGCGGTTCTATGATCTGCCCACGGTCATCCTGAGACGCACGCCCTTACACCGGCTTATGGGCAAGGTGCATGTGGATCGGCACCTCATGACGGATTTCGATCACAGGAGCGTCAGGAACGTTGACTGGGCGCTTGGCGCCGCCTTTTTGGTCCGCAGGGAGGCCCTGTATCCGGGCAACAGGCTCTTCGATCGTCGCTATTTTCTCTATTTCGAAGACGTAGACTTGTGCATGGGTCTTCGGCGTCGCGGCTGGAGGGTGGTGTATCATCCGGAGGCCGTCATGATTCACGATCACATTCGCCGCAGCGCTTCAAAGCCTTTCAGCCGGGCGAACTGGGAACATTTCATCAGCTATCTCAAATTCTCTCTTAAACAAAGCGGATGTAAGGCCTATCCGATAAATCCGAGTACGGAGCGGTTCCATGTTGAGGCAACGGGCTAAAGCGATCGAGTTTGTGCTGTATTCTATGGATCTTGCGGTCACGGTGGGCGCGTTTCTACTCACCTATTGGGTCCGTAACCGGTTCCCGGCGCCTTATTTTCAAGAACTGTTCCACATAAGTCACTACCTCAAGCTATTGGTGTTCCTCATCCCCACTTGGGCTATTTTGCTCAAGTATTTTAAAACATACAGATCGTACCGGACCACCGGCATCCTGAAGGAAGCGTGGATACTTGCCAAGGTGGTCGTCTTAGGCGGCCTGGTATTGGGCTTTGTCATATTTCTGCTGAAATACGACGTCATCTTGAGCCGAGTTTTCATTCTCTGCTTTCTGATGGTCGACTTCGTATTTCTGGTGATCATGCGCGTAATCATCCGCATGGTCAGCCGTTGGGTGCGGAAAAGAGGATACAACTTCAGAAACATGGTTCTGGTCGGCGACGACAAACGCGCTCTGGAATTCGCCAAAATGATCGAGCAGACCCGTTGGTGGGGAATTCGCATTTTGGGATTCATGACTCCGGGAGAAAATGACGTTATCCCCGAGATTCGGGCCCGGTATCCCATATTGGGCAGCATAAACGACCTCGAGCGTTTCGTGATGGAAGAGGTGGTGGATGAGGTCCTGTTTCTGGTGACCCGAAAGAAACTGGCCGAATTGGAGAATGTCTTTCTCTTCCTCGAAGACGTAGGGGTCAAGGCCCGTGTGGCGTTGAACTTCTTTCCCAACGTCATTGCCAGAGCCGAGCTATCGGAACTTAACGACATCCCGTTGATCTCCTTTTCCACGATACCCAAAGACGGCCTTCCTCTTTTCCTGAAGGCGGTGATGGATCGGTGCCTTTCTTTCCTCCTGCTCCTGCTTCTTTCGCCTTTCATGGCCTCCGTCGCGTTTCTCATCAGACTGACGTCGGAGGGACCCGCTATTATCCGTCAAACCCGCTGCGGACTGAACGGAAGAAAGTTCATCATCTACAAGTTTCGAACCATGATAGCCAACGCGGAACAGCTCAGAGACTCGCTGATGCCGTTAAACGAAATGGACGGCCCCGTGTTCAAGATCAAAAACGACCCACGCATCACAGGAATCGGAAAGTGGCTTCGCAGGACCAGCGTAGACGAACTGCCTCAGCTTCTTAACGTGTTGAAAGGCGACATGAGCCTGGTAGGGCCGCGTCCTCCGATGCCCCAGGAAGTAGCTTTGTACGAACGATGGCAGATGAGGCGTCTGAGCATGAAGCCGGGCCTCACCTGTCTGTGGCAGGTGAGCGGACTTCGCAATAAAGTGGATTTCAAGAAGTGGATGCACATGGATTTGGAGTACATTGACAACTGGCGCCTCGAGCTGGACTTCAAAATTCTTCTTAAAACGATTCCCGTCATGCTTTCGGGAAAAGGCATGTAGATGGAAACCAAATCTCTCGGGGAAGTATCTGAGAAGGAATTCCCGTCGGCTCCCGTCATAATAGAAGGTCTCACTCCTCAGTTTATGCGATTTAACCTCGTGGTTCCTGTCGAAAGAGAGGACAACGAACTCACCCTCGCCATGGCGCGTCCGGACGACATCGACACCATCGAAGCCGTGCAGATGGCTACCGGCCTGCGCATATGCCCCCGTCCAGGAAACGAAGACGACATCATGGATGCCATAGAACGGCTCTATGGACAGGGCGCTTCGACCATGGAACGTATCGTCGGAGAAATCGGAGAGGAGGACCCGGACGTCTTAGGTCAGGACAGTGTGGAAGTCCTTAGAGACATGGCGTCGGAAGCGCCTGTCATAAGGCTGGTTAACCTCATCATTTCAAAGGCCATCGAACTGGGAGCCAGCGACATTCATTTGGAACCGTTCGAAAACCGTTTCAAGGTTCGTTATCGGATCGACGGAGTACTCCAGGACATGGAGTCTCCCCCTCGAAGGCTTCAATCCGCCGTATTGTCTCGCGTCAAGATCATGTCCAAACTGGATATCGCCGAGCGAAGATTACCACAGGACGGGCGGATCAAGATGCTGATACAGGGCAACGAAATCGATTTCCGGGTTTCCACCATTCCCACGCTGTTCGGGGAAAGCGTGGTCATGCGTATTTTGGACAGAGGCACCGTACGATTGGATTTGAAGCGGTTGGGCCTTCCCGAGGACATACAAGGCGTCTTTTCCGCGTTAATCCGAAAACCGTACGGCATGATTCTGGTCACCGGACCCACCGGAAGCGGGAAGACCACTTCTCTATATGGCGCCCTCGAGCAGATCAATTCATCCGATAAGAAGATCATATCGTCCGGCAGGACCCCGACGTCATCCTCATTGGAGAGATACGCGACGCGGAAACGGCCGAGATTGCCATTCAGTCCGCCTTGACCGGTCATTTGGTCTTCAGCACGCTGCACACCAACGACGCAGCCGGCGCCGTATCCCGCCTCCTGGAAATGGGCGTAGAGGACTACCTTCTCTCATCCTGCCTTTTGGCCATTATCGCTCAACGCCTGTTGCGGGTTCTGTGCCCTGCCTGCAAAAAGAAAGTTCGAGCCGATCGAGCCATGCTCGGTGACTTGGGAGTGAATGGCGATCACGGCGACACCTGGGTCTACGAACCGACGGGCTGCGAGAAATGCGCCCACACCGGTTATCGCGGTAGAACCGGGATATACGAATTCCTTCGCGTAACTGAAAACGTCCGAAAACTCATCCTCGGTCACTCGGACTCGTCCACGATCAAACAAGCCGCCATGAAGGAAGGCATGAGAACACTGCGATCCGACGGAGCCTTACGGGTTCTTCAAGGAGTTACATCCTTTTCCGAGCTGCTGCGTGTGACCCTGGAAGAATAATCCGATGCCCACCTTCAAATACAAATCCGCCACCAGAGACGGCAAGATTTCCGAGGGATCATTGGAGGCGCCTTCCCGAACGGATGCCGTTCGGATGATTCAGGCCACCGGAAACATTCCGCTGCACGTCTCGGGAAAAGGCCTTTCGATCCAAATGGAAATCAAGCTTCCCGGTTTCGGGAACAGGATTACCCAGAAGGATCTGGTTATTTTTACTCAGGAATTTTACACGCTCATCCGAGCCGGGCTTCCCCTGGACCGATCGCTGGCGATTCTGGCGGAAATATCAGAAAAGAAGAAACTTTCCGACGTCATTGGCGAAATACTACACAAGGTGGAAGGTGGAGACAGCCTGGCCGACGCGATGGAGGAATATCCGAAGGCCTTTCCAAAGCTGTATACGTCGATGGTCCGAACGGGCGAAGTGGGAGGCGTCCTCGACGTCGTGCTCAAACGGCTGGAAGAATACATGGCCAGGCTGCAGGAGTTGAAAGAGAACCTCATCTCCGCGCTCGTTTATCCTTCACTGCTGGTAACGGTCGGCACGTTGTCCATGGTGATCCTGATGGCTTTTGTTATTCCGAAATTCGAGAGTATTTTCGAA
Source organism: Deltaproteobacteria bacterium (assembly GCA_016208165.1). Classification (NCBI taxonomy): domain Bacteria; kingdom Pseudomonadati; phylum Myxococcota; class Myxococcia; species Deltaproteobacteria bacterium. Next base: position 39,139 of record JACQYL010000026.1, on the reverse strand, counting down.
TCGGTGGGACAATCGCTGCCATTAAGCACCACGATTCTCCTTACGACAAGCAAGATCATCCGATTTTACTGGTGGGCGATCCTGCTGCTGCTCCTAGGCTGTTTTTTGAGCGTTCGGTATTACTTCCGAACGGAAAACGGCAGGTTCTTATTGGATCGTCTAAAGCTTGGCGCACCCATCATAGGCGGCCTGGCCCAAAAGATTGAAACCGCTCGATTTGCACGTACGCTGGGGACGCTCATGAACAGCGGCGTGCCGTTTTTACAGGCATTGAAGATCGTCAGAGACGTATTGCAGAACAGGGTCATATCGAGCGCTTTGGACAAAGTCACCAGTCAGGTGCGAGGCGGTAAAGGCATTGCAGCGCCGCTGATGAAGAGCAAGTTGTTCCCTCCCTTGGCGCTTCACTTGATCCAGGTAGGGGAAGAGACGGGAACCTTGGATCAGATGCTGCTTCAAGTAGCCGACAATTATGATCGCGAATTCCAAACTGCCGTAAAAAGAATCATCGCATTGATGGAACCGGTTATGATATTGGTTGTCGCCCTGATGATCGGATTCATCGTGGTGAGCATGCTGTCGGCCATATTCAGCATCAATCAACTGCCGCTCTGACAACATCATACTAAGGAGGATCGCTTCATGAGAGTAAGAAAACATTGCGGAGGCTTCACGCTGATCGAGCTTCTGGTGGTCTTGATTATACTGGGCCTCTTGGCTGCCCTGGTCGGCCCTCGACTCTTCGGACGTGTGGATACCGCGCGCCAACAGGCCGCCCAGACCCAGATCGAAATCTTTTCAGGGGCTTTGGACACCTATCGATTGGACAACGGCAAGTACCCAACCACGGACCAGGGGCTTCAGGCCCTCATGGAAAAGCCCGAGGATCTCTCAAACTGGGCCGGCCCATATCTAAAGAAAGAAATCCCGAGGGACCCCTGGGGCAATGACTACGTATACAAAAGCCCCGGCGAGCACGGTGACTATGACATCACATCCTATGGTGAAGACGGCCAGGAGGGCGGAGACGGCAACAGCACGGACATCGTCAGCTGGAAAAGCAAGGACCAGTAACGCCTGGTCTGCCGGCTTCACTCTCATAGAATTAATTACGGTTCTTATCATCCTGGCTCTGGCGGGGGCCATCGTCGTCCCAAGATTCTCGGACAGTCTTGACTTCCTCTTCGACAGGAAGGGACTGCGATCCGCCGCCGCGATGATGAGAAGGGCCCGGGCGGAAGCCGTATTCCGTCGGGAAAACATGGATGTAACCGTGGACATCGAGAACGGAAAACTGACGCTGAGCAGTGCTGAAGAGTCCGAGAACGGGGTTGCGATTGCACCGGAACCGCCGCCGGACGGTGACGAAGCGGGGGCCGGTTCCGCGGTGAGGGCTTTCAGCCCGATCGAAATTCAGTTTCCCAAGTCGCTCAAGATCGAGGAGGTAAGTGTAGAGACGTACGGCGAAGGCAAAGATGACGAGTATACGTTCACGTTCTATGCACGTGGAACGTCCAGCGGGGGCGAAATACGTTTCGAAGATGCCCGTCGAAACGAACACCTGCTCCGCGTCAGTCCCTTGAACGGCAAAGTTTGGCTTGTGGATTTGGATGAGAAGAAGTAACCAGCGAGGCTTTACGCTCCTTGAAATATTGGTCGCCCTTACCCTTATGGGCCTCGTACTGACCACGGTGATCGAACTGCTCTCGAGTTCCTTGAATACGGCCGCCGTTGCCAAAGAAACCGCCCAGGCCGCGCTCCTGGGTCGCCGGCTGATGGACGGCCTTCTGGGGCAGGACGAAACCTTCGAGAATGAGGACTGGCCCCAAGGGGGCGCTTTGGACGATGTGTATAGCTGGCGGGTGACCATCACTCCCTATCTGGACCTGGATGTTGAGGACGCAGAAGAGACGTTTCCGTTTATCATATACTCCTGTGACCTCAGCGTGGAGTGGCAAAGCGGCATCCGCACACGTAGCGTCCACCTTAAAGCGCTCAAGACGGTCCCGAAACCACAGACAACCGTCACTGAACAACAATAGAGAACGCTCTTTGAATCCATGGCATTCCACATCTGATTCGTGTCCATCGGACGCAGGCTTCACCCTGATGGAGTTGTTAGTGAGCCTGACCATTCTGGGCATCATGGTTTCGGCTATTTCCGGCGCCTTCCATCTGGGAACCCGGTGCTTTGAACGGGCGGACCGCATCGTCGAGGACACCCAGGACCGGATTTACGGATGGGATCAGATTGCCAAACAAGTCCGCAGCGCGTTCCCGTACAAGTCCAAGAAAGGGACGGTCTATTTGGAAGGCGAAGCCGATTCCCTGGATTTTGTGAGCGCCTACTCGCTTCGCTGGGGCGGGACAAGAGGCCTGGTAAGGGCGAGCTATAAGATACTCGAACTGGACGAAGGAGGGTACGTGATCGACGTCTACGAAGAGCAGCTTCTGGACAAGGATCAGCTCGACGAGAAGATCGACGATGAGAACTACGAAACCTTGGCGCGGTCCAACGAAGAACTCTCCTTTCGATATTACAAGCAGAGCAAGGGGAGCGATGATCCGGAGGCGGGCAAATGGATGGATGCGTGGGATCAGAATGAAACTTCCCTTCCTGCACGGATCGCTCTTGTCGTCGGAGACGCGGACCCGGATGAAGATGTCACCGCTGTCATGCAAATGAGCGTGCAGGCCCAGACCATGGTCTCATCAACCGGCGGCCGACCCGGAATTCAAAAAGGTTCCTTCTCCGGGAGACGTCCCTCTTCTAGCAAGCAGGACTCAGGGCATGGCAATCCCCGTGAACCGTGAGAAAGGGTTCGCCCTTATATTGGTTTTGTGGGTAGTCGTCTTCCTCACGGTAATCGCCTTCGAATTCGCTTCGAGTATGCGACTCGAGTCCCGCATCGCCCGTAACTACCTGGACGACGCGAAGACGTACTTTCTCGCACGATCCGGTTTCGACGTGGCGATTGCCGAGATCGAACGGAGGCAGACATACGTAAAAGATCAATCAAACAAGAGTCTGAGCGAACAGCAGGAAGAGACCAAGGATCTTTGGGGCTTTGACGGAGAGGAAAATTCGATTAAACTGGACAACGACTCCATAGCCGTGCGCATATTTACGGAAGAGGGGAAGATCGATCTGAACACTTCATCCATTGTGTTGTTGCGCGGTCTTCTCGATTCGACCGAACTGGATGAGAAAGACCGGAATGTGATCCTGGACTCCATTCAGGATTGGAAAGACTCGGACAACCTGCATCGTATGAACGGAGCGGAAGACGATTATTATGAGTCGTTGAATCCTTCTTACAAAGCAAAGAACGCGAATTTCGAGACGGTCGAAGAGTTGCTTCTGGTTCGTGGTGTCACGGAAGCGATCCTGTACGCCCCCATTTCTTCGGGCAGTAATGAAGAAAGCGGATCTGAAACGGAAAAAGAAGGGCAAAAGGGGCGGCGTCCACTGCGCTTGATCGATTGTCTGACCGTAAATAACACGAGCGGCCGCATCAATCTGAATTTTGCACCCACGGAGGTGCTGCGCGCGGTTCCTTTTTTCGGACCCGGATTGATAGAACGCGTCGTCGAACTTAGAAACAGCAGAGGCTCTGAATTTCTAACCCAGAACGACTACCGTATTACCTTGGGCGATGATGTGTATAATGCCATCGAAGGCTATGTAACGTTCGAGCAAGAGCCCAAGATCTTTTCTCTCCGCTGCAGGGGAGCGTTGACCACCGGGGCCACGACGGAGATTCAAGCGTTGGTGCAATACAACGCCGGCAACCGACAAAAGCCTTACGAGATTCTCCGCTGGCTTGACGCCGCATACTAAACCAACATCTTCATGAACTCTTTTTCTACAAGTCACTGACGGTACATAAAGGGTGTCTTTTGGTTGAATCACTTGGACTCTATTTCGACGCTCATGCAGCCACGCTGGTCCACATGCGCAAGGGCGCAGGCGGAAAACGAACCGAGCAGTTGATGTCCTTTCCCTATCCCGCGGGGGACTCCGGCGACCACGCCCGAGAAGCGGTTGCGCCCAGAATCGCTGAATATCTGGTGATGAACCGGATCAGACTGAAAGAAGTTTGGGCTGTGATTCCCAATGAAGAAGTGGTCCTGAAAAAGGTTAAGCTGCCGGAAGCCGCTCGCGAAAACCTGGATGAATTACTGGAATTCGAATTCGAGAACTATTTTCCTTTCAAGCGAGAGGACGTACTGCTTGACTACCTGGTGCTCACAGCTCCCAAAAAGGACCGGCACGAATTCAATGTTCTCCTGGCCGCGCTGAAGCGCGCCCGCTATGATTTCTACTGGAACCTGATCGACAAAGCCGGTTTGGCGCCCGTCGGACTGGAGCCGCCGCTTTCCGCCCGTCTCCCGATGGTTCGGCGGCTTCACCGGAAACGGCGTATCCGTTTCCCATCGGTGCTGCTGATTCCGGGAACACGCGTTTGGGAGTTCGAAGCCTGGTTCGGCAAGAACGAACTGGATTGGAGGAGAATCCCCAAGAACGATCAGGAAACCTCCGATCAGTTCTTTGCCGAGCGGGGTAGAACCTTGGTGAACGGGGCTGTCACCGGGCCGGTGGAAACGCCCTGCATCGAGGATCCGGAGGGGGCCGGCCCGGATCTGCCGGAACCGTTTCAACGCGTGGATCTTGCGGAGACCTTCAAGGAGGCGAGTCTTCTTCCTTACTCTCCAGAAGCTTTTCACGCCGCGGGCGCCGCTCTTCGGGGCATGGAATGGACGGATTTCGGTCTCAACCTGTTGGCTCCGGAAAAACGCAAGAAACGCAAAATGGGACCCGTATATCTTCTCATGGTCCTCTGCCTGATCGCCGTCTTATTGGGCGTCGCCACATTGGCGTCTCCCTACCTTCAGATCAAGAAGACGCTGACCGTCTTAGAGGCCAAGTACGAATCCCTTTCTCCGCAAATCAAGACTGTTGACGAAAAACGCGCCAAATTGGAGCGCGTCCAGAAGGACATGGAAGCGCTCACACGAGTGCATCAAAGGAACACCCTCGAGGTTCTGCTGCAGCTCACGCCTCTGATCCCCGAGCATTCCTGGCTTCAAACCTTCGATCTGAAGAACGACACCATCAACATCCGGGGAAACTCGACCAGCGCTTCGGAGCTGATTCCGCTTCTGGAGAATTCGCCGCACTTCAAGGATGTTGAATTCATTTCACCAGTGGTCAAACGCGGCGGTCTCGAGAATTTCAACATCACCATGAAAGTGGAGAACTGACATGTTCTCTCAGTTGAGTGATCGTGTACGTACGTTTATTTGGATCGGAGCTGCGGTCCTTGGTTTGACCGCTGCGTACCTTATGGGATGGGAACCGCTCTACGCTGATTACCGTGCTAAACTGAACCGGATCGAGCTCCTTCAATCGGACCTGGATAGGGCGCACCGGAGGTTGGCGGACGTCACCGAGTTGGATCGTACGTTCCGGGAGCAGCAAGGACGTTTGGAAGCTCTCGAGAAACGAATGTTTACCGGGGACCGTCCGTCGCTGGTAGGAGCGGAGATGCAGAACATTCTAAGCGACATATGCAAGCAGCAAGAAGTTTCCATCCGAAAAACGCGTATGTTGAAGGAAGGGACCATAGGCAAATACACGGAAGTCAAAGTGAAGATTGAACTGAACGCTTCCCTGACCTCCTTGGCCCACCTTCTGTACGACCTGTTCAATAACGACTACCTGTTTCTGGTCGACGAGTTTGAGGCATCCTCCGCGGGACGCGGGGGATCCTACATTCGTGTCGATATGACGGTTTCCGGGCTGATGAAGGCGGTCTAAAGTATGTTGCGCTCCTACATCGGCGTCTTGAACGCTGTCTTGCTCGTCGGGATCGGGGTGCTCGGTCTGCTGTTGTCCAATCAATGGCGAGGATTCGAACCGGACATAGAAGGCCCGGAGGCAAAGACGGTTGATGTCCGGCCGGGAAAGAATTCATCCCCGCCGACCGAGGGTTTGCTCGCTTCAAATCCGGAGCGCATGTTTGATTTCTATCAACAAGTCATTGATCTGAACCTCTTTCGTCAGGACAGGAAGGAACCCGAAACACCGGCGGAGACGGAAGATGGCGCTGCAACCAAAGAGAAACCTACGTTCGACAGGAATTTTAAGTTGCTGGGAGTGGCGGTGGTAGGTGATAAGAAATTGGCCCTCATAACGTTCAATGACAAGGAACAGGAATCCAATCGGATAAAGCAAGTCACTAAAATGGTGCATGAAGGCCAGGAAGTGCGTGACTTTAAGATCGAGAAAGTAGATGATCGATTTGTTATAGTGAATACGGATGAAGAAAAAGTCGAGGTCCGCCTGAATCAAGCCGAACCTTCCAACGCGGCCCCCGGCGGGCCCTCACGTCCAAGGTGAAACCCGGGATGTTCGAAGCCGGGATGAATATGTCTTTGCATGAGAGCCATTAGAAGGGATTTCACTGTTTGAAATTGAGGTACTGTATGAAAAGGCTGGGCATCATTCTATTGGCGGTGTGCCTCATTGCTGCATGCTCATCGCCTCGAGGCAGAGAGAAGGCAGAGCCATCGGCGCCCGAACCTGGTTCGGATCGCGTTCGAGTGACTCAGAGAACGTTCAAGGATGTGAGTCCAACGAAGTCGGAATCCCCCAAAGACGTTACGAAGCCGTCCGTGCGGGAACTCGAACTTGAAACGGACGAGTCCGCTGCCTCGTCCGTCAAGACTCAAAAAGAGGCGCTCTCCAAACTCATCGCCGCCGCGTCGCCCGAGAAGCCCGCCCAACCTCAGGTTCCGGCCCAAAAGCCTCAAGAACCTTCCCCGAACAAACGGCCGACCGAATCCGACAATGTACCGGATGTGGTGCTGAACTTTGAAGGCGCCGATTTATATGAAGTTCTTCAAGTGTTCGCAGAAGTCCTCGAGTTTACCTACACCGTGGATCCGAGAGTGCGGGGGAAAGTCACCATACACACAAAGCACCGGCTCAATCGCAAACAATTGGAAGCGATTTTTCACAAGGTGCTGGAACTGAACGGCGTGGCCGCGATAGGCGGCAACGGCTTCTATGAGATTATCCCCCTCGGCGAAGCCATCCGGAGGGGCGAGATCGTCTCTCCCGAACTGAGGACCATCAAAGGTCTGGGACCCGACAAAAACGTGGTCGAAATCGTGCCCTGCAAGTATGTCAGCGCAACCGAACTGTCCAAGATGGTAAAACCCTTCGTGAGTGAGGGAGGAGCCGTATATGAATATCCGTTGTTGAACATGCTCATCGTAGCGGACGATCCGGACAGCGTCCTGCGCGTCCGTAGCATCATCGAAGCGCTGGACGTGAATACGTTCGAGGACGTCCACTTTCGGCTGTTCACTCTCGACAACGCCAGCGTCGAGGATGTGGGAGACGATCTCAAATCGGCCCTCGAATCCATCAAACTCTCGGAACGGATCGGCAAACATTTGGTGTTCAGTTTCACCCCTATTCCAAGAATCAATTCCGTTCTGGTGGTTAGCTCCATGCCCGAGCTCTTCGACAAGGTGGAACTGCTCATCCGGGCGCTGGACAGCGAAGCCAGCGAAAATGAAGAGCGAGTGTTCGTGTACCGCGTCCAAAACTCCAAAGCAGAGGACATTGTCAACGTTTTGGAAGCCGTATACGGAGAGGGGAAACAGGAATCCAAGAAGGAAAAAACGACTACGAAGGGGACAACCCCCAAAGTCAAAGGACAGCAGCCTGCACGGACACCGGCGCCGGCCAAGCAATCCGGCTCGGCAGGCGAGGTGGCGGCCGTGGTGGCGGGCGAGGTCAAATTCGTATTTGACGAGATCAACAATTCGATCCTCGTTCGTGGCACTCCCAGGGACTACCGCGCCATTCTGAAAACCATCCGCGAGTTGGACGTGTATCCGCGCCAGGTGCTCATCGAAGTCCTGATCGCTGAAATTACTCTAGATGACTCCACGGCCATGGGCTTCGAATGGACCAAACTCGGCGCCCAGGGTCCGGGATCCCAGATCGGTTGGACCAGCGGACTGACCGGTTCCAGCCCCCCAATCACAACAGGACTGGTTTACACGGTCAACTATGTGAATTCGTTTGTGAGCGCCTTACGCGCCTTTGCTTCCGAAAACAAGGTCAACGTGCTCTCCTCGCCGCATATCATCGCTTCCAACAATCAGGAAGCCAAAATCGACGTGAGCCGGGAGGTGCCCATCGTAACGAGTTCGACCACCACCACGGCGGCCACCACCACGGCAACCGGCGGAACCACGACACGCGACCAGAGCATCGAATATCGGGATACGGGTATTATCCTTACGGTGACCCCATACATCAACGACCAGGGACTGGTGAAATTGGAGGTCAACCAGGAAGTGAGCAACGTGGACACCACCACTGTTGTGGAAGGAATCAATTCCCCGGTGTTTTTTAAACGGGTGGCAACCACCACCCTGACGGTGCAGGACGGTCAATCGGTGCTCATCGGTGGTCTGATCAGCCAGACGAAGTCGAGAAACCGTTCCGGCGTGCCCGGCCTGAGCAGGCTTCCGCTGATCGGGTGGCTTTTCGGCTACTACGAGGATTCGGCCAACAAGACAGAGCTCATGCTGCTGCTGACGCCCAGGGTCATCGAACATATCGAGGAGGCGGATCTGGTTACCGCCGAATTCCGGCAAAAAGTGCAGTCGCTGCGCCTGTCCATAGACCGAACCCTGGAAAGAGAAGGGCTGGAATAGAAGCCATACTATCCGTGCCCGGCCATTCGCATTACATGAACCTGGCCTTGGAGCAGGCCCGAAAGGCGGCTGCAAAAGGAGAAGTACCCGTTGGATCGGTCGTCGTATCGGAGACCGGTTCCATTCTTGGAACCGGTCACAACGAACCTTTAGCCGGCCACGACCCGACGGCGCACGCCGAAATCCGGGCTCTTCGGCGGGCGGCCCTCTCCCGCCGCAATTACCGGTTGCTTGATTCCACGATTTATGTCACCATGGAACCATGCATCATGTGTGTCGGCGCTTTGCTCTGCGCAAGGGTCAAGCGCCTGGTTTTCGGAGCCCGCGATCACCGATTCGGCGCGGTCGAGTCCATGCACCGGCTGCTGTACGATCGCCGTCTGAACCACGAAGTGGAGGTGATCGAAGGCATTCTGGAAGCCGAATGCGCGGACCTGTTGACCTCTTTTTTCCATGATAAAAGATCACCTCGCACCTGAGAGGTCGCGGACAACAGGTATACTCCTTTCTTTTCGCTACACCTTCGCGGAGAGGTACCGAAGTGGCCGTAACGGGGGCGACTCGAAATCGTCTTGTCTCGTGAATAGCGAGGCACGTGGGTTCGAATCCCACCCTCTCCGCCAGTTTCTTATTCCCGGTCCGGCGTCGTCAATTCCCATCCGAGCCTGCGCGCAGAGGAATATCAGGGTGCGCGGCGCGCACCCTATTATTTGATTTGCTGAAAATGAGGGACGGATCTTACAGGAAGTCCGATCCTTACTGCCCGCCGCCGGCGATACTGAACGACCAGGTGTAGGACCAGGGGGCGAAATGCGTGGACGAGTAGTTGCCGCGCACCCGCCAGTAGAGCGTTGAACTCGATGACCGGTTAAAGGATAAAGACGTGCCCGACACGTCCTGGTCCACCAGGAGGGGAGATACGAAGGCTGAATTATTGGCGACCTGGATGCGATACCCCACAACGTCGTCCACGGGATTCCACGTCATTTGGATGGGCAGGCTCAGGCCGGACGCGCCGTTGGAAGGAGAAATGGGTTGGACCTGATTGGCCATGGGTCCGACGGTATTGTTTACCGTAACCGTAATGGTATCGATGACCTTCTTCAGCCCTGCCGTATCGTAGCATGTGGCCGTGATGGTTACGGGTCCCTTCGGTGAGGTGGTCGATTCCCACATATACAAGAACGAACCCGTCAGCACATTGAACATCGTATCCACTTCCGGCCCGTCACCGATCCGGAGCGTCACCCGCTGGAGAACGACGTCGTGGGAAGTTCTTCCGCTCACCGTGGTCAGGCCGATCACCGTGGAACCATCGGGAGGGGCAAGGATGGAGCCCGTGGCCGGATTTCCGTTCGTGCCGTCGTCTCCCGGATCTTCATCGCCCGGATCTTCATCGCCCGGATCTTCATCGCCGGGGTCTTCGCCATCCGGGTTGTCGCCGCCCGAGTCATCTTCCAAAGCCGGCGCCGCCGCGTTTCGGACCAGAGTAAATATGGCCGGCTTTTCCCCTTCAAACGTCAAAACGGCGTAAGCCTTATCGTCGCCCTCGAAATAGATCTTCAGCGTGTGCGGGTTCCCGGCCACATCACGATCCGCCTCGAATCGGCCTTCAAATCGCGTGTCCAGAAATCCCCAGAACGAGCCGAAGTCCGCCGACAGCATCACCAGCATGGAGCCTCCCGCATAGGTCTGAATGTACCAGCTATACGGAGTGGGCCCGTTCTCGCTTTTCCACAATCCGCCGGGATCGGCCAGAACCGACCCACCGGCGAGGAACATCAGAATGACGAGGAGAAGACTCGCTCTTTTCATAGGCTTGTTTTCTTCAATTGCCGATTTTGAATTCTCTTCGCGATGCGCAGGGCTTGTCAAAAGCCCCCATATCGGTTGCCTTCAATCAGCCGCTTTTCTCCGCCGCGGTCGCTGGTCATGAACTCGAAACGTGGAACCGCCGGATCTCGGACCAGGGGCTGTACGATCCGCCGCCAAGGTCGGCCCGAACGCGCCAGTAAAAGTCAAATCCAGCGGTGGCATGTGTGAGCGAGATGCTTGTCCCCGTGCTCGTCCAGTCTCCATTATCGTCCGAAATCACGTTGGTGCAGCTGTTGTCCGTACAGATCTGGACAATGTAGCCCTCCGCTCCTGTAACGGCCGTCCAGGTCATGCTATAAGGGGATGCGGATGTCGGAACGGCAATCGTCTCGCCGTCCGCGGGGGAAATCAGTGTGGGAGCATCGCCACTATCACCGGTCGAAGGCGCTTGCGCGTTACGGGACAGGTTGTACGTGGCAGGCAGTTGACCGGTGAGCGTCATGTTGGCCAGGGCGCTGCCGTCGCTCGTAAAGGTGATCGACAGGCTGTTGGGTGCTCCGCTCAGGTCCTGGCTTGCGCTGAACCCGTTGGTGTAGTTGTCGTCCGCGTCCAGGAACACCCAAAACGTCTCCGTGTTCGGCGCCACGATAACCAGCATGGCGTTTCCCACGTAGGTCTGCATATAGAAACTGTAGGCCGGCGCGCCGGTGATATTCTTCCAGATGCCGTCGGGAACAGCCCACGCGTTTCCTACGATCAGCATCAGGCCGACGAAGACCATCGCCAACCTTTTCATCATGGTCATCTCCTTTGTACATTCACCGATGAAGAGAAAACGGTATAAAGTCCCTCCTGCGTGTTGAACTCGCGGGATATCCGCCGCTCGTTCCTCGATTCCTCGCGACGGCCGTCCTCGCGATCCGTTCCCATATCGTTTACTATCTAGCTGTTTTTGTCTCCCCTGTCAATAGAAGTTTCAGTGCGTCGCGCAATTCGGCATTGGCCTTTTCCAATTCCTCGATGCGGGCGCTCTGGACCTCGAGCTTCCGGTTCATCTCCTGAATGGCGGCGAACGCCACGCCGTTGGCGTCCAGCGGGAAGATGGTCGTATCGTCGCCCAGGCCGAAAGCCGCGTGAAAATCCTGGGCCATTGGCCCCATGTGCAGGGTCTTGCCGGTATCCTTCTTGTAGTTCCATGTGCTGACGGGAAGCTCCGCCACTTTGGCCAGCACGTCCTCGGCCGCCACGTTCCCGAAGTTCTCCTTCAGGTTCCGGTCGCTGGCCGGGTTTGCCACATAAAAACTCCAGGTGGCGGACCAGGGACCGAAGGAACCCCCGCCCAGATTGGCGCGCACCCGCCAATAGAGGGTAAATCCCATTGCAGCTGACGTATCCAGGTCCATTCCATCATACGGCCATGACTGGTTGTTCAGCAGGATACCGCCTGAATATGACACTTCCACGTGATACCCGCCGACGGCCGCTGCCAGGGGCGACCAGGTCATGGGAACCGAGAAGCCCACCGTGGATCCGTCCGCGGGAGTATACAACGCAACCGTGGTTCCGGCTCCTCCGCCACCGCCTCCGCCGCCACCTCCACCGAGGTTGTACGACCAGATGGACGACCAGCCGCTGAACCCGCCTCCGGACAGGTTGGCGCGCACCCGCCACCACCATTGACCCGTGCCGCTAATGACCCTGTGCAAAGTATCGACACTGACGCCCTCATCGAAAATGACTGTGAACGCGTTGTCCGCGGCGATCTGAACCGTGTAGCTGACGGCTCCCGTTACGGCCGTCCACTCGAGATCAAACGGGGCGGTTACGGATGCTCCGTTGGCCGGGTACACCAGGGTGGGAGTCCCGCTTGGAGGCGGAGAGACATTATTTACCGTGACCGAGATATTGCCGATCACCGTGCTCAGGCCTTCGGTGTCGTAGGCCGTGACCATGATCGAGTAAGCGCCGTTGGACACCGAAGTCGTGAACCACGTGTAGGAAAAGGCTCCGGTCCCGGTGTTCAGACTCGCATTGACCTCCGCGGCCCCCCCGATGCGGATTCCCACCCGGTTCAGACCCACGTCGTCCGAAGCAGTGCCCGATATGGATATGGACCCGGACACGGTCTGGCCGTTGGTCGGCGAAGCAAGGCTGCCCGTCGGAGGATTGCCGCCGCCCCCACCGCCGGAGGCCGGCGCCTGGGCGTTCCGGGCCAGGGTGTAGGAGGAGGGCATTTGGCCGACCAGCGTCATGTTGGCCAGCGCGCTGTTGTCGCTCGTAAAGGTAATCGACAGACTGTTGGCCCCCCCGCCCAGGTCCTGGCCGGCGTTGAACCCGTTCGTGTAGTCGCCGTCAGCGTCCTGAAACACCCAGAACACGTCCGTGCTCGGCGCCACAATGACCAGCATGTCGTCCCCGGCGTACGTTTGTACATAGAAACTGTACGCCGGCGTGCCGGTCGTGTTCTTCCAGATGCCGTCCGGCACAGCCCATGCGGTTCCGGCCAGGAGGACGAAGCCCAGGAAAAGAATCGCGAGCCGTTTTTTCATGGCAATCTCCTTTATATCGTAAGCCGATGTGAAAAAGGTTGTCACTAAACGTTACGTGCTTCTATCGTCGGGCGTCCGCCCGGCTCAAGGCTCCTGCCCCAAACCCATTTTCATCGCACCGGCGTACCCGGTCATTTCCGCGTAGCCGCTCCCCTTAACGGCCTGTTCCTGAAACCGGCCGACGGCGGTCACACTTCCTTCCCAATAGGTAACGCCCGTACTCCGAGTCGTGATGAGTTCCTGGTCCGAAAATGCCGCCTTAATTTTCAGGTCGATGCCGTAATCCGGAATCCTGATCCTCCACGACACCGGATACCTGCCCCCGCTTTTGTCGCTGCGCCAGAAGGATTCGGGCGTGATCTCGAAGCCGCTTCGCTTCAAAACGGTCCATGAACCGTCCGGGTGCACCAGCGTGCCTGCGCCAAAGGCAACCTTGGAGCTATCTCTATACCTTAATAAGTATAGCATAATTTCAATGTTGTTATCGAGCTGAATACTGAACCAGTCCCACCCTTCCTGATTCCGAGGATTCAAAAGCCGGCTCGTAAACTCGTGATCCATCCAGGAGAGCCCGTTCACCTGGAACGTCCGCCCTCCGATCCGCAGAGTCCCGGCGGTTTCCAACCGGGTGAAGGAATAGTAGTACGACGCTTCCTCCGGGCTTTCCCCTTTGGGAGAGTATCCCCCGTCGCCGTGGAGCACCACGCCCTTTAACGGTTTCAGCCTCAGATCGATGGCATGATCGCCCTCTCCCGCGCGAAGGATCCACTCGGGCCCCCATCTCCATTCCCAGGAACCGTTGTGCACCGACCGGGTTTCCGGATCCGCCCCGGCCCTGCCCAAAGCGGCGCGACGGATGCTCTCCGCGTAGAAAAAGGTTTTGTTTTCGATGTCCGATATGGCGAAATGGGCCGGATAGAGGTCTTTGGGAGCCCAAGCGGAAGGATTGGACATGACGGCCGGCTCGTTGAATCCGAACCGGAAGAAGGTCAGTTCGAATCCGAACTTCCTTCCGCCGCTGTTGACGTTGCCGGTGAAGTACCACCACTCGATGCGGTAGTTCTCATGGGAAAAGTGATCCTTCGGAAATTCGAATGCATAGCCGGGTGTCACCGCCGAGAATTCCCGTGCGTAGGCCGGAGCCCCGGCAACCGTCAACAGGACCAGAAGCGTGACCGCCATGCCCGTGAAACGTCGACGAACCATCTTATTCATACCGGAACGCTTCTCTGAGGTTCGTGCGGGCCGCCCATCCGGCGGGGAATACACCGGCCAGCAGCGTCGTTACGAACACGAGGAGCGTGGCCCACGCCAAAGAGGCCAGCGGCGTCTGAAATTGTATGCTCCATCCGAAGGACTGCTTGTTGATGACGTAGATGAGCACCAGGGCCAGCATCAGTCCGTTCGCCAGCCCGAACAGACAACCGATTCCTCCGATCACTCCCGCCTCGATGAGCACCATTTTCCGGATTTGGGATCGAACAAAGCCCATGCATCTGAGTATACCGATTTCTCGCTGTCTTTCCAAGATGGCCGCGGAAAACGTGTTCACAATGGCCAGAACGGCGACCACAATGGCGATGATCTGCAGAGCGTAGGTAATGGCGAAGGTCTGGTCGAAAGCCTCCATGATGTACTCCTTGAGCTGCCGCTGCAACACGATGACCAGATCGTAACGGTCCGCCGGTCCTTTTTCGAGGCGTTCCCTCACCCGCGCTCTTGCGCCGGGATCGTCCACGTACACGTAGATGCCGGTCAACTCGTCCCGCGGGTAGTACCGTTCGAACAGGGGCCGGTGAAGGTACGCCATTCCCCTGTCAAACTGGTAATTGTAGAACACGCCCGCAACACGAAATCCCGCGGGACCCGATGGCGTGATGAGCGTCATGGTGTCCCCTGCGCGCAATCCGTTGCGCGCGGCCAGGGCCTCTGATATCAGAATGCCGCCCCGGATCGCGTTTTCATAGATTTCGGCGGGATCGCCTGTCAGAAACCGGATCTGATCGTATGTACGGTATATGTTCAGATTTGCGCTCATAAGAACGATGCCGCGATCCCCATAAGGCTGATTTACCAGACTGTATCCTTCGACCGCACTGACGCCCTCGATGCCTGCAATCTCGCCGGTCAATCGCTTCGGCAGAGGAACGGGAACGCCCCGTTCCAGCCGGTGTCGATCCGCCACATAGTACTGGAACCGGACCACCTGGTCGATGAGGCCGGCCAGCGAAGTACGGAAGCTGTGAATCATAAAAACAAAACTTACCGTCATGCCTAAACTCACCATGATGGCGCAAAGGATTACCGAGGATCGCCCCAGGTTCCGCAGCAGGTTTTTATGCGCCAGAAAACCTTCAGCCCCCCAAAAACGGGTTATGGTCGTATGTATCAGCTCGCTCAGGGGCGCCGCCAGAAAAGGCGTAATCAATGCCATGCCGAACATAATGGTCATGGTGGCCAGATAGCCGAAGAGCGGGATTCCCCAGACCGGCTTTTGAAGGGCCAGCGCCACCGAAATCCCCAAGAGCAGAATGCCCGGGAGGAACAGCTTCCGGTGAGTCTCCCCGAAGCGGATTTCGTAGGACCCCATTTTGAGGGTTTCCGCCTGACTCGTACGGGCGGCCTCGAGGGCGGGAACCAGCGACGAAAGGAAAGCCGCCACGAGCCCCATAATCATGCCCATGAGCATGATGCGGGGAGACAACCGCACCTGGGAGGCGTCCACCTGCGCATACAACATGTTGACGGTGGTCGCCATGGAATCCACGGTAAGATAGGACAGCAGGTAACCAAGCCAGATGCCTGCGAAACCTCCGGCCGTTCCATAGAACAGGCTTTCGGCGGTGAAAATCCAGAAGATCCCTTTACGCGTGACCCCCAGCGCTCGAAGGATACCGATCTGCCTTCGCTTCCGGATGGAGGAGATGAAGATGGTGTTGTAGATCAGGAACATGCCGACCAGCAGGGAGATCAGACTGAGGGCGGTGATGTTGAGCTGAAACGAGGACACCAGACCCATCATGAGCATTCCGCTGGTCTCGGGAGAAAAAGCGGTCACCCGGGGAGGCAACACCCGGTTAAGCTCCCGCTCGGCTTCGAGCCGGTCCACGCCTGGTCGAAGCGTCACGTCCAAGCGATCCAGGCGACCCAACTTGCCGAAGAGAAGCTGAGCCCAGGCAATGTCCACAACGCCAAAGGAGTTCGCGCCGGGGGCCCGAGAAGGGCTGGGCGTCAATCCTTTGATGACGAAATCCACGATCCGGTCCTGATACTGAACCCGTACGTTCATGCCGAGGCTCCATCCGTTTTCCAGGGCAAACGCCTCGTTCAAAATCAGGCTTTGAGGATCCATCAAGAGATTCGGGCGACCATGGGGTTTGCCTCGACACGTCGAAGGATCTCTTCATCGAAACTGAACTGGCCGGCCGCCACTTGCAGGTCGGGTGTCCCGGAAACGTAGCCACTGGTCTGCCGAAAGCTCTGCTTGATGGTGTCGTGGGCCGTCTCTACAGCGACAAAGATCCCTATGCCGAGAGCGATGCCCGTTATGGTTAGGATGTATTTCAGCTTGTTTGCGGAGAAGTCGCCAAGAATTACGAACCGTAGCAGGTTCTTGAAGGCATTGAAGCGGGTCCCCTTCATTGCGACTGTATTCCTCACAGCACCATGCCGTCTCGCATTCGGACCACCCGGTCCGCCGAGGAAACCACCTGCTCCTGGTGGGTCACCAAAATAATCGTTAGACGGCTCTCGGAACAGACACGCTCGAAAAGACGCATGACCTCCCGACTGTTTTCCGAATCCAGATTGCCCGTCGGTTCGTCCGCCAGCAGGAGTTCGGGACCCCTCACCAGGCTGCGCGCTATGGCGACGCGCTGTTGCTGCCCGCCGGACAGCTGACTGGGCAGGTGTCGTTCCCATGGGGCCAGGCCGACGAAATCGAGCAGCTCTCGAGCTTTCTCGTCGGCCTCTCCGATCGGCGCGCCCACCATGTACAACGGCAACGCGGCGTTCTCGAGAGCGGTGAGGTGCGGCAACAGATTGAAGAACTGGAATACCATGCCGATGCGGTCCCTTCGCAGTAATGTGATTTCCTCATCGCTCATACTCGAAAAATCCCGACCGTCGAGCAGGATCCGGCCGCTGGTGGGGTCATCCAGTCCTCCGATCAGGTTGAGAAGCGTGGATTTTCCGCAGCCGCTGGGCCCCATGATTCCCAGGAATTGACCGCGGTCCAGTTCCAGGGTCACTTCTTGAACAGCACGCTGTTCCACTTGACCGCTTCTATAGATTTTGGTTACATTTTCAAGTAAAAGAAACGAGGAACTCACGGCTCGGGACGCTCCCATCAAAGGTGTATGGCAACTGAAATGTATCAGAGCCGTACCGGCTTTTCAAATGCATCGTTTTGGGATCAAGCTGAGGAATGCCGCCGAAAGCGTTTCCGATTCTCCGGCTTGCCTTTTGCCTGGCTAAGACCACCGCGATTTCGTACACTGGGCGCCGCACCTGACCGTGTCGGTCGCCCGGGGCCGTTCGCTGTCAGGCCGCGGACAGCGGGTACGACGTCGGCTTCGATAAGAAAGAGACCATAGGGCGCCGGAGCCCAACCGTTCCGGCGCTCCCGGAACCGGTCCCGCGACATACCCGAGCTCTCGTGCGACTCTCATTTACACGTAAAGGAACTACTATAGATGCCAACTTCAATCGCGAGCAAACGCTCACCGGATCGGGAGTCCCATGAAGCCCTCGGCTCTTCGATCCCGGACCTTTCGACTCATCCGATCTCTCCGCCATCCGACGAGATCGATGAAAAGATGGAACGAAAGCTTACTGCTATTGTCGAACGACCCTTCCGGGAAGATCTGAAACTAGGCACCTCGTATTTTGTGTGGCGGGTGCTACAATCGTTGTTCTCGCCGGACGAGCTGAGATATTATAAATACCGGGGACTCATCAACCTGGCTTTGAACGCCCTCACCAGCGTCCCCAGGTTTCCCAGGGAATCCTGGAACGCTTTCCTGTGGCAGGTCGTGGGGCTCCGTAAGCGAGTGGAGATCTCTCAACTCCTTCGCCTGGACTACTTTCTTCACGTGGGATGGACGATCCAGATCAGTTGCAGTTACCGATGCAAAATCTGCCCGCAGAAGTCCTACTTCAAGAAGAACGTGGAAACGATCTTACCCTTCAAACTCGCGGACAAGTACCTGACCGAGATCGCCCGCTTCGGGTACCCCCTCATCGGTTCTTATGTGGGCGAACCGCTCATGTGGCCCTACTTCCTGGACATGGTGAAAAAACACAAACATCTGTTTTTTGTCAGCGGAACCAATGGACAGTTCGTGCCCGACCATATCGAAGAGATCTCAAAGGTGCACAATCTGTTGTTGTTTGTCACCATTGAAGGAGGTCCGGATACCATGGCCCACATGCGGCGGCCGGGCGCTTACGACATTGCCGAAAGGGCCATCCGCCTGCTCAAGAAGCACAAGAAGCCGTTTGGGGTCATTGTTCCGGTCAGTGGAGCCAATTTCGACGAGGTCATGGATATGAAGTTCATCAAACGGCAAGTGTACGACCGGGGCGCCACTTTCTACTGCTACTCCCCCTACATCGGCTTCGACGACCGCTACTCTCTGAATGACCGACAGGAAAAGGCCGTGGGAAAACAGATCTGTGAATTTCAAAGCACGTTACAGGGGGCCCGCTCCGTGTGCCTGGACTACATGAGGGGATTCAACAGCACAAACCTGGGCAATTTTTATGACTTCAAGCAGCATTGCATGGAAATCGACCCCACCGGAGACATTCATCTGATCGCGAACCAGCAGCAGTTCCGTTTGGGGAACATCGGCGAGGAGACCTTGGTTCGCATGCTGTCCAAAAAGCGGACCCTGGAGTGGATCAAGTCCAATGTACCCAGAGATCATCTGGGCATGAACAAGTTGACCCTGGGCCATTGGCTTCAATAACACCTTTTTCCCACAAAGCGGGCCAACAGGCCCAATTGTGCAATTCTTTCACGGCGTAATCGAAAGAAATCGTGAGAGATCGCGGATCCGGCCCGGCCGGACCGGAGGCCGCGCCGGATCCGTGAGCGCCCGATAGAACAAGGAATCTCAAACCATGTGGACACTCGTCCGTAATTATGTATTGTATTACTCTCATCTGTTCTACCTGAACCTGCCCTCCCGCGTGCAGAAGCGCTGGGGTCGCGCCTTGTCGGAATTCCTTCCCGGCGGCTACGGTCAAGGCCTGAAGCTCTGGACCGACGCTCTCGCTGAAGATCACGACATCCCTCTCCTCATTTTTCTGCGGCGTTTCATCAAGCAGGTTCACCCGAACCCCTTCGGCACGTTCGTGTGGAACGTGCTTCGTATCTGGCTTATTGAAGGACGCCGGTTGAGGGTCCGGATGCACCGGAAGAAGATCCATTATCCGGCCCTATTGCAGCTCAGTCTCACCACCCGCTGCAACTATCGCTGCAAAGGGTGCTATGCGGAAGGCTGGACCAAGAACGAGGAACTGGATTTTGAATGCATCAAACGGCTGCTGGCGGAAGGCAAGAAATACGGGTGCACCTACTATACGCTGCTCGGAGGGGAGCCGTTTATTTATCCGCATATCATCGATATCTTTTACGAGCATCCGGACCGGTATTTCCAGGTCTACACCAACGGCAGCCTGATCACGGATGAAAAGGCCCGCCATCTCAAGCATGCGGGGAACGTCCAGGTCATGATCAGCCTGGAAGGACTGCAACAGGAGACCGACTGGCGACGCGGTCAAGGCGCCTATCGCAACGCCCTTCAAGCCATGGCGCGGCTTCGGCGCGAGGGTGTCCCTTTTGGGGTGGGCGTCACGGTCACACCCAAGAATATCGACGTGGTCTGTTCGGATACGTTCGTGAAGGAGATGATCCGGAACGGCGTCCTGTACATGTGGTACTTCTGGTTCCAACCCTATGGGGATTTCGCCAACGTGGACCTCATGCTGGATGGGGATCAGAGGTACGGACTGTGGCGCCGTATTAACGAAATTCGCCGGGAATACCCGGTCCTGGCCGCGGACATGTTCAACGATTATGCTGTGGTGGGATGCCTGGCTTCCTCGGGCGTATCCCTCAACGTGACACCCTCGGGCATGGTGGAACCGTGCGCTCAGATGCACTTCAGCGCGGGCAACATCAACGAGGATTCCCTTCTCCACATCGTCGGAACGTCGCCGTTTTTCGAGGGTGTATTCGACTTCTATCGGCGGGGCGACAAGCGCTGTCTCGTGCAGGATTGCGGCAAAAAGCTGGCCGATGTGATCGTGCGCACCGGGGCGCGGGACGATACGGGAGGAAGAGACCTGAAGGCCCTATATCACGTGGCGGACTGCAGGCAAGGGATGCGGTTATATACCAGGGAAGAGATGGACGACTTCCCGGACCCGTTCCTGCCGTTCAAACAGTGGTTTTTTGATTGTCTTAAACCTTTGGACAGGCGGTAAAGCCATGCGACGCACTACACCGCTTCGTATGCACGTTCAGCTTACAAACTGGGACGGCAGGCGCACGGCCGGCTATTTCTTCGTATATCTCGCGGCCCTGATCGCGGTGACCGTGTTTCTTACTCCCGAACTCATCGACGACGCTTCTTACGGGTACCTGCAGATAGGAGCGGCGGCCCTGCTGACCTGGTTCACCCGAAGGCGGGCTCTCCGTGTTCGGACCGGACCCCGTAGCGCCAAGGGGTACGGCGACTCTCTTTCTCGGAAAGGCCGTTTACGAACCCCGGAATCCGGGTCGATCGGAAAGGACCCCGACGGTCCTACTTTGCATTGATCGGATGAGCCTTTGGAGACTGGTCCGTTACGGCTCCCCCCGGACCAGGACCGGCTCGCTTGTTTTCGACGATCCGGACCGCTGTTGGTGCGGCTTACAACCCCACCGGTTCAGCAAGTGCGAAATTCCGGCGGAAGCATCGATCGATCAGGATTCGGTCCCCACGGCAGGCAGAATTTTATCCACCTTGAAGCGCACCAGAAAGACGGGACCCGAATCGGTTTCCCTGTCCGAGAGGTAAGATCTTCTGCGCAAAGACTCGATGAACGCCGTATCCTGTTCCTCTCCCGTTTTCGTCAGGTAAAACCGCTTACCCCGATAACCGGGTCCCTCTTCCACAAAAAGAAACGCCGCACTGGGATTGGCCATCACATTGCTGTGGGATAAACGATCACGCATGATGAAAGCCAGGGTCCCATCCTCCATTACATGAGGTCTGGCGAAGACGGCGACGTCCACTTTTCCCTCCGCATCCGCGGTGGCCAGGACGCCGGTGCCTTCTGCCGAATCGAAATATTCCTTCAAGTCCATACCTTCACCTCCAGCAGTCTGTTTCTGACCGATCCGAACCATGCCTGTCCATTACCACGAACCTCCAACGAATACAACAGCAGGCGGAAAAGGCGCTGGGTCACGGCGCATGCCGAATGCGGTCCAGCCTCAGTCAGCAGGGGACAACGAGCCATGTCCTTCCTTCATTCGGGCCGACCGCAGGCTCTCTTCATCCGGAAAAGCATGGCTTGCCCCCATATGCGAAAAAAAGATTCGATCCAGCCCTCCCACTGCATAAAATTTATGCATCCGGGATATCGATTCCTGCATTTTCAAACGCTGAATATTCTGAGGTAAACCTTTTTTAGCACTAAAATCAGATAATTACTCAATACTTGCCTCCGTTTGCCTCGCTTGGCACAAACCTTGAATATCTGTAATGCCAAACACAATTGAAAACGGAAAAAAACCATACAAACAAGGAGGACAACATGAAAAAACTTATGATGATCGGCTTGGTTGTGGCAGTGGTAGGCGCCACCAGCATCATGGCCTTCTCTTGGGGGCCCGGCTTCAATCGGGGTGGCGGTGGAGCTTACGGACCCGGCGCCTGTTGGGCGAATTCCGACCGGCAATCCCTCACCGAAGAGCAGGAAGCCAAGCTGGATGCGCTGGACAAGCAACACTTCGACGAAACCCGGAAGCTCCGAAGAGAACTCTGGACCAAGCGAGACAAACTGGATGAACTCATGAGCGGTGACAATCCGGACCGCAACCAAGTCATGAGTCTGCAGAAAGAGATGGCTCAGTTGAGGGACCAGCTCCAGGAAAAAAACTTGGACTACGCCCTGGAAGCCAAGAAGATTGCACCGGACTTGGATAAGCTGGAAGCCGACAACGCTCCCGGACGCGGCCGGCGCGGATACGGTCCCATGATGAGAGGCGGTTACGGCATGGGCGGTTACGGCATGGGCGGCTACGGCATGGGCGGTTACGGCATGGGCGGCTACGGCATGGGTCAGGGAGGCGGACCCGGATATTGCTGGAGATAAGCATTCCCTGCGCGAGGCCTTTCCTCGCTCGCACAAAGTTCCAACAGATGCAAACCGAGCCGATGGGTTGGAGAGCAGATCCTCCCGTCGGTTCTTCACGAGCAGCTCAAACGCCCTCCTCTGCTGCTTTGACAATGATTACCGCACTCGGCGCGCCACCGATTCAACTCTTATTGCGGTGGCGCGCCGGACTCCGATCAGGGGTACATGGCTGTTCTCGGGCCCAAAAGGCTCATGCGTGAGCGCCGGATTCTTCCGTTCTTCCCGTTGAATACCGCCGGTTCGGGAGGAAGCACTCCCTCGAGTTCAAGCTCCTTCGTCCTTGAGGCCCGGTGCATCGGCCCGTACGGAGCCATCCGATCCTGATAACGGTTCTTCTCGAATCCGATCGGGAGATCCGATCACGCCATCCTCATGAGCGTTTCGGTTTCAGAAGCAGCCAGCACTCTGTCGATGTCCAACAAAA
The DNA here is from genome assembly GCA_016208165.1 of Deltaproteobacteria bacterium. Taxonomy (NCBI): domain Bacteria; kingdom Pseudomonadati; phylum Myxococcota; class Myxococcia; species Deltaproteobacteria bacterium. The sequence goes on along the minus strand of JACQYL010000026.1, from coordinate 16,195 downwards.
TGATCACGCTTTTGTCGACCTTCGCCATACCCAGGATGTATTCCGTGTCCAGCGCGGAACCGAAGGACGGCGGCGGCTCGATCTGTTCTCCTTTGAGATTGACCACCTCGGAGACCGAATCCACTACGATGCCTACTTGAAGCGAACGGCCCTTCATGTCCGCCACCTCAACCACGATAATACAGGTACGCGCATCGTACTCTTTCGCTTTCATTCCAAATTTCAGACGGAGATCGATGACCGGAATTACTTTACCCCTGAGATTGATCACCCCTTTGACAAACGCCGGTGTCTTGGGCACGTAAGTGATGTCCATCATTCCGATGATTTCTTTGATCTTCAGGATCTCCAGTCCATACTCTTCACTGGACAGTGTAAAGGTAAGATACTTCCCTTCCCTGCCGGTTTTGGTGTCCGCAATCTGTTCAGCGACACCCATTTGTTTAGACATGTGTCCTCCTCATGTTTCCGACCCCGCGCTCGATTACCCCTTCTCTCGGAAAAAACGCAGACTCGGCGAAGGTTTATTAATCGCCCCTTAAAGCGACCGCATGGCCTACAGGCTTGAACGTTCCCGACGATCAAGGCCGGAGTGTCGTCGCCCCGGATGTCGATCCTCGTATCGCGTTGCTTTTTCAGCAGATCCGATGAGCTCCCCATCCTCCGCCGGCACTCGAGTCCTCGCGGAGATCCGCCGGCATTCACGTAAGATCCAGTGTGCTGGCCCTTCGGATGATCCCGTTCCCATAACGATGTCTCAAATCATCCACGGCTTCTTCCAGATCGTGTCCGCGTTCTTCTCGTTCTTCGAACTTCTCCCAGAAAGGAGGATCTTGTTCTGAAAGAAAATTGGTCACACCGACACCCGTGAGACGGATGTTTCCGCCCAACGGTTTCTGGTCCAGCAATGAAACCGCCGCGTCATAGATCACGTTCGTCTCGTCCGTATAGCAGCTCAGCGATTGTCGTCTCGTTTGCATCGTGAAATTCGAGCGCTTCAGCTTCAGGGTCACCGTGCGACCTTTGAGGCCTATTCTCCTGAGCCGCTGGGCCACGCGGTCGGATTGCCCAAGCAACCATTTCTTGAGCACATCACGGTCCGCCAAATCATAGGCGAACGTGTTTTCAGCACTGACGGATTTTGCGCGGTGAGAGGGGACTACTTCGGACGTGTCCACGCCCGCCGCCATGCGCAATAGATCTTCCCCGTATCGGCCAAATGCGGCAACCAGGTTTTTCTCCGGTATTTTCAGCAAGTCTCCGGCCCGGGAAACTCCCATGTTCCTCATTCGTTCCAGGCCTTTCTTGCCTACGCCGGGCATCTTTTCGATAGCAAGGGATAAGATGAAGGCCTCGGTTTCCGCTTCAGATAGTACGGTCAGTCCGTCGGGCTTGTTCAAGTCCGAGGCTATCTTGGCCAGAAATTTCAGCGGGGCGATCCCCACGGAACAGGTGACGCCGGCTGCTTGCTTCACCCGTCGTTTGGTTTCACGGGCCGCATCCAGCGGTGTTTTCCACACCCGATCCATTCCCGTCATGTCGACGTAAGCTTCATCGATGGAAACCTGTTCCACTAGAGGTGAAATGGTTCCGACGGCCGCCATCACGCGAAGCGAAACCTCCCGGTATCGATCCATACGCACGGGAAGAAAGATTCCGTTCGGGCAGTTCTTCCGCGCCAGAAACACGGGCATTGCCGAACGGACGCCGTACGCTCGCGCCTCGTATGAAGCAGCGCAGACGACCCCTCTGTGACTGCCACCGACGATGACGGGCCGTCCTTTGAGCTCCGGCCGGTCCGCTTGCTCCACGGCTGCGTAAAACGCATCCATGTCTATATGCATGATGACCCGACCCTGCACGCCGCTTCTCTCATTCGCCGGAGTCAGAGAGGCGTTTCGCACGCTTGCGTCCCGTCGGGGCCTCTCTTTATCCGTTCGATGTCTTTGGTGATTGCTCGGCAAACGCAGTCGCGTTGACGGCCTTCCCTCGAATCTTACTGCACTTCGGCGGTGACCCTAACGACCTCGTCCACGCTCGTGAGACCTTCCTTTATCCGGGCGATGCCGCTTTCCCGTAATGTTCTGAGGCCCTGCCTCCTCGCCACGTCCCTGATTTCGTCGGTGGAGGCGCCTTTAGATATCAGTTCGATCAAACCACCGCGAACGGGCATGATCTCGAACAGGGCCATTCTTCCTTTGTATCCGGAGTCGTTGCACTTGGGACATCCTGCGCCGCGATACAGGGTGATCCCGCTCAATTCTTCCTCTCTGAATCCCATATTCTTCAGATAAGCCTGATTGTACTCCGTCGGCTGTTTGCATTCCTGACAGACCTTTCTTACAAGGCGCTGGCTCATTACTAAATTCACGGACGACGCAATCAGATAAGGTTCGATTTCCATATCGATCAGTCGGGTGATGGTCGATGGAGAGTCATTGGTATGGAGCGTGGTGAGGACCAGATGGCCGGTAAGGGCCGCTTTGACACCGATTTCAGCGGTCTCCCGGTCCCGCATTTCACCGACCATGATCACGTCCGGGTCCTGTCGCAAGAAAGAACGGAGCACTCGGGCGAAATTAAGCCCGATTTTTTCGTAGGTCTGGAACTGATTGACCCCGTCAATATTGTACTCGACCGGATCCTCCACCGTCATGATGTTGATGCCTTCGTGGCTGATATGATTCAGGGCCGCGTACAAAGTAGTGGATTTTCCGCTTCCGGTGGGACCGGTGACCAGCAACATTCCCCAAGGCATGGAAATGGCTCGGCCGAAATCGTCCATCTCCTGCTGGTTGAACCCCAGGGTCTCCATGTCCAAAGAGAGACTGGACTTGTCCAATAGACGGAGAACGACTTTTTCTCCGTAGAGGCCCGGCAGGGTGGATACGCGGAAATCGATTTCCCGTCCCTGAAACTTCACTTTCATGCGGCCGTCCTGAGGAAGCCTTCGCTCGGCTATGTTCAGACTGCTCATGATTTTCAGACGGCTCGTCACAGGAGCTTGCATCGACTTGGGTGGGGTCATGATCTGTTGGAGAACGCCGTCGATTCGCATTCGGATACGAAACGATTTCTCGTACGGTTCCAGATGAATGTCACTGGCGCCGCGCCGAATCGCCTCGGAAAGGAGGATATTGACCAGTTTTACGACAGGGGTTCCCTCGGCGGACTCGCGTAGCTTGCCGACGTCCAGCTCGTGCTCGGAGGTGTCGAGCGTTTCGGGTTCGAGGCCGTCGCCCATCAAGTCCATGTCTTCGACCATGTTATCGAAGGCATGTTCTTCCACGGACGAATAGTTTTTTTCGATGGCGATGCCTAACTCTTCCTCATCCGCCAGCACCGGGATGATCTGAAGACCTGTCAGGAACTCGAGATCGTTCAAGGTGCTGAGTTTGGAGGGGTCTTTCATGGCCAGCGTCAGCTCGCGATCCCGCCTGAACAGGGGAAGCACTTGATATCGCTTCGCCAACGTGTAGGGGATCAACCCCATGAGACTCGTATCCGGATCAATCTGGGAAAGGTCCACGCGAGGAAACGAGCAGAAGTCTTTAGACATTTCCGAGGCCTGCGTTTTCATCAAACTATGCTTATCCTATAATATTGTAAAATAAACGGTAAAACTGACGATGCTCTTTTTCGATCATCTGAAGATTGCCGGCCAATCGCTCGATGTCTGCATAGTTAATCAGCGCGTCCAGTCCCATCACGAATGCATTCAGACGATCATTGGTGGCGTACTTGGTTCCGATAAGCACAAAAAGCGTTTTCCGCCGCAATTGCATAGGGATGGTCAGCACATAGGCCAGAACACGTTTGTCCTTGTCTGCGACATCTTCATCCATGACCACCAGATCGTAGTTGATAAAGGCCATGAGCTTAAGCGCTTCATCCACGGTCAGCAACACGGCCGGCTCGTAGCCGGCGATGCGAACCTGTTGGACAATCTTTCTGGCCTTGGATTCATCCGTCACCACGATCAGGGATTTTTTGATCTCACTAGTATTTGCCATACTCCCGGTCCAGACTGAGGTCTTCTATGTCCGTGGTTTTTTCGCCACGGCTGCTCTTTACCTGGTCGATTTTCTGACGCATCACGGCTCGATGAACCGAATACGACAGCGCCGTCTGTTCCGTTATGAGTTTCTGGCGGAATGCTCGGAGCAAGTCCGTCTCGAATGTCTGCATCCCCAGTCCCTCGCCGTCCGTAATGATTTGATAGAACGTCCTATCCGTCGTTTCGCCGTTCATAACCAGCTCCTGTACTCGCAGGTTGTTTTGCATGATTTCGAAAACGGCGTGACGTCCGGCGCCGATTTTTGGCAACAGTCTCTGACTTACGACCCATCGCATGGAATCGGACAAACGCATGCGGATCTCGCGTTCTTCTTCCGGCTGAAACATACCGATGATACGATTGACCGTCTGTCCGGCATCGATGGTGTGGACGGTACTTAAGACAAGGTGCCCGGTTTCCGCCGCCCGGAGCGCGGACAACGCCGTTTCTTTGTCTCGTATTTCCCCGACGAGAATCACTTTTGGGGCCTGACGCAACGCCGCACGAAGACCGCTGGCGTACGTATCGAAATCCAGGCCGAGTTCCCTCTGGTCGATCGTCGCCTTCTTGTGACGGTGGTCGTATTCGATCGGATCCTCGAGCGTTATGATATGAATAGGCTTACGCTCGTTTATATGGTCGATAAGCGCCGCCAAAGAGGTGGATTTTCCGGTGCCCGTAGCGCCGGTGAACAAGACGATGCCCGTGCGTTCCTCCGCAATAGTCTGGAACACCTCCGGCAACTCGAGTTCCTCGATGGTGGGCACGCGGTTTTCCAGTTTGCGCATGACGATGGAGTACTGACCGCGTTGAGAAAAGATGTTCACTCTGAATCGAGCCTTGCGCGGAACTGCGTACGAGAGGTCACAGGAGCCGTATTGAAAAAGCGAATGCATAAGCCTGGCGCTGTTCTGCAACAGGTTCAATGCAATGCATTCGGTGTGAAAGGGATAAAGCTTTGCAATGAAGGGGTTGAGCTTGACCGGTCTCAGTTCGCCGAAAGCTTCCACTTGAGGCGGTCGGTCCACTACAAAAAATACGTCCGACACGCCTTTGTAGGACTCGATCATCTGCGTTAGCATATAATCCAGTTCAGCCCGTTGCACGACTTACACCTCTGTAAAATCTTCCGCCTCACCGTTAAACAGATGGCGAAATTTGGATTTCTCCACACACTTGTTGTACGCGTCCTTGGGGCTTACCCATCCCTTCTGCACCAGTTCCATGATCGCGTCGTCCAGACTGACCATGCCGTACTTCCTCCCGGTCTGAATGGAAGAAGGGATTTGAAACGTCTTGTTCTCCCGAACCAGATTGCGGACGGCGGGAGTGGCGATCATGATCTCGAGAGCCGCCACGCGCCCCTTCACATCGAGCCGCTTGAACAGCGTTTGGCAGACCACTCCGCGTATTGAATCCGCCAGCGTGGCTCTGACCTGAGGCTGCTGATGGTCCGGAAACACATTGATGACGCGGTCCACGGTTTTGGCGGCGCTGTTCGTGTGCAAGGTGGCGAACACCAGGTGTCCTGTCTCGGCTGCCTCCAATGCCAACGATATGGTTTCAAGATCCCGCATTTCTCCCACCAGAATAACGTCCGGGTCTTCACGCAACGCTCCCCGGAGGGCCGCCGAAAAATTCCTCGTATGCGTCTCGACCTCGCGTTGATTGATAATGCACTGTTTATGTGCATGAACAAACTCGATGGGATCTTCGATGGTTATGATATGATCTTTCCGATTACGATTGGCATAATCAATGACGGCGGCCAGAGTGGTGGATTTTCCACTGCCCGTGGGTCCTGTGACGAGAACGAGCCCCCTGGGCAGCATGGCCAATTTCTCGAGGATGAGAGGGAGACCCAGCTCCTTTATGGTCATGATCCGGCTGGGAATCTCCCGAAAAACGGCTCCTAAGCCGTTTCGCTGTTGAAAATAGTTCGCCCGGTACCGGGCCAGCCCCGGAATGGCGTAAGCAAAGTCAATGTCCCCCGTTTCTTCGAATTCCTTGACTTTGAGCTCCGGAGCGATTTCGTAGAGCATAACCTTCAATTCTTCGTTGTCGAAGACCTTATACCGGACGCGTTCCATCTCACCCCGAATTCTCAATACGGGCTGCGATCCGGAAGCCAGATGCAGGTCGGAAGCCCCCTGGTCATGCATCAGTTTAAAAAAGCCGTCAATCCGAGCCATCTCGTCTAGTCTCCGAGTTTCCGATGAATCGGCCGTTTACTTCCGTTTCACCCGTATCGGGCCAGCCATTTTTTCCATCAGCTTCTGTATTTGGTCTTGAAGGTTCCGATTCTCCAATTTGATCTTGTGACCGAACTGAAGCATGTCTTCGTAACGGATCTTATATTCCTCAGCCAACGAACGAAGGCGCGAGTTGTCCACTTTGAGCCGTGTAATTTGATTCTTGAGGGAATAGAGTTGATCCAGGCTGACCGTCATTTGTGGATTCGACTCGCCAACCTCGCCGTTCTGCAATTCGGTTTGCAGCGCGTCCCTTTCAGACTGCAAAACACGTATGTTGTGAGCGATGTCTTTTGCCTTGGCTTTGTCCTTGAGCGTTTCCAGCTCGCTCTGAAGAACGGTTATCTTGTTTTCCCTTGCCTCAATTTCTTTCTTTAGATTTTCAACGTAATCCTTATGGTATTTTTCAAAGGAGACTCTCATCCGGGTCTTGCTTTCTTCAACCTCCTGAATATCCTTGGTGAGCTTCCGAAGCTCGGCGTCTTTCTTCTGCAACTGCACCAAGGCTTCCCGGTTCCGCCTCTTGTGCATAACGAATGAAAGAGCCAGCACGCAAAGGCTCACCCCGAGTACGATGACCGGAACGATAACACCTGGCGAGAACACGGATCCGTTCCTTTCCTCGATTTTGACTCTGCCCCGGATCGGTCGGGAAGAACCTAAATCAATTAATGACGCCTACGGTTCAGGAGGAACCGGTTTCCTCGAATGCACGAAAAGTGCCAAGTCACTGCAATACTAACTGAAAAAGAGAACCTGAGTCAATCCCCTCCGTCAACGGTCTCGACAGGCCTAATCCCGCCCCGGTCTGCATCTGGTCTCTCTCAGGCTCGGATCGAGCCGTTGTTTTTCCTGGTTTGCATTAATTCACTCAACAAGCCCTTTCCTTCAGGAATCATTGGTATATAATCTCCAACTGTCGTTTACGAATTAAGCATCGGGAAGTTCGCCATGAAACTAAAGTCTTTTTTTGTATCCGAAGTTACGGAAGCGGACCTGAGGAGAGAACGCAGCAAAGCACGGGAGCTGCGTAGGAGCCAGTGGTGGAAGAATAAACGCGCCCGGGGAGTCTGTTACTTTTGCGGCGAGAGAGTTCCTCCGGCGGAACTGACGATGGAGCATGTGGTGCCTCTTGTTCGAGGAGGGAAAAGCATAAAAAGCAATCTGGTGCCCGCCTGCAAGTCCTGCAATACCAAAAAGAAATATTTGCTTCCCATCGAGTGGGAGGAATATCTGGATTCCATCAAGAAAACCGAATCCTGACCAAACCATCGGCGCAACCCATGGATTTGGGCTGCCGGGTCGTTCTTAGAGAATTCGAAACCGGGGAGGCGAGATTCTGCGACTTCGACACAAAGGGCATTTCCCCGGAACCGTGAATCTCGAACGCCTTTTGAACGTGAACCCACACTCCAGGCACTCGGCGGGAATGATTTCGAATTTATGCGAATGGCTCGCACTTCGGGCCACGTTGGGAAGGTGGGACAGGATTTCTTTCTCCGAAGCCCGCAAGAGCTGAGACAGGTCCCGGACCGTACAACTTTCCGTCAGAAGCACTTCCTGAATGCGTCGCCGCAAAGTAGACTCTTTCTCTTCGGTCATGGCTTTGTTCGTGTCCTCGCTCGTCTTCCGGACAGGTTCCTCCCCCTCGTTCCGAGCCCTCCTTCACTCCGGCCTGCGGCATAAACGAGCGTCAAGTCCAGCCGCGGTTCCCGACCATCGGAGAATCGGCCTCCAGCTCAGCGCGCCCCGGACCTCATGGCTTCGCATCCTTTTCCGCTCGCATCAAACAGGACCCGCAAATGCCGTCCAGCCGCACCTCAACGTTCTCCACCACAGCCGGAAACGTCTCCCGAAAGGATAGCAGGTCCGACTCCAGATTGTGCAAACTATCAGGGTCGAGACAGACCATATTGCCGCAACTGGTGCAGTAAAAATGCGGGTGGGAAGGATGGTTGCCGTTTTCCGCCGGCCCAAACCGGAACGACCGGTCCCCGGCGGACATCCGTGCAACGAGTTTGTGTTCCACGAATGTGTCCAATATTCTGTACAGTGTGACCCGGTTCATGAGGTGAGGCTGTTCGAGCATTTCGAAGATTTCTCGAGCCGTAAGGGGCTGCTCGCTGTTTCCTATGATGTTCAGCACCTGAAAGCGATTCGGCGTGACCGCCAGCCCCGACCTCTCCAATAAGCCTCCATAATCGCAACGATCGCACATCTACCTATCCTTTAGGACCGTCCGTATGTTCGTTCTATACGCCGGCGGTTGGCCGCTGCCGACAACGGGTTCGTCCGCACTTTCCCTGAAACGGGAATCTGTCGGACTCCAAGCAATACGGCGGGCGTCACGAGAATTGCGCCCTCGCCTCAGACCGAGCGCTTCAATCTAGAAAGCACATTCCCGCCGCCGACGATCACCACGAAAACCGAGGCCGCCACCAGGATAATCATCGCTCCGGACGTCAGATTGAACGCGTACGATAACCACAAGCCTGCAACCGTAAACAATGCGCTGAGTACCATCGATAACGCCATCATCGTTTTCAGGGACATGCAGAATCTCTCCGCAAGATACGGCGGAATGGTCAACAGGGCGATCACGAGAATAAGCCCCACCACCCGGATGATCATGACCACGGAAAGAGCCACCATGGCCAGA
>JACQYL010000026.1:5860-7208 GCA_016208165.1 Deltaproteobacteria bacterium | reverse complement strand
CGCGTCCAAACCGAGCATGACCCAGAGGTCCCGTGTGGGAACGGCCAGAATGCTTCCGAACAGATAGCTCATCAGATCGACGTTGTATCCCGGTGTCAGGTCGATGAGCACAATGCCGATGGCGAATCCGACGGCCCACAAAACACCGATAATCGTGTCTACGCGATGCCGACTTCCCAGCGTGGCAAAACCCATGATGGCGGAAATCGCCAGAGAGAATCCCGCCGCCCCCACGGTGGGCGGAATCCCCAAAAAAAACGCCAACCCAATGCCGCCATAGGCCGCGTGAGCAATGCCTCCGGCCAAAAACACGATCCGATTCACCACCACCAGAGTTCCCATAATGCCGCAGGCCACGCTTGCAAGAAGGCCTGCCAGGATCGCGTTGCGAATAAATTCGAAATGCAGGGCTTCCAGCATGTCAATCATCCTCGTGCAGTCGAAGAACCCGATGCGGTACGCCGTGAGCGATGAGCTCCACTGGACAGTGATACGCCCTTTGCAGCATGTCCGGGGTGATTTCAGACTCGTCGTGAAAATAGACCTTTTGATTCACGCAGGCCACGGACTTCACGTAGCTGGACAGCACGCTGACGTCGTGACTGACCACCATGATGGTGACGGTCTCATTGAGTTCATTGAAAAAGCGGTAGAGAGAGCTCTGTCCTTCCACATCCACGCTCGCGGTGGGTTCATCCAGAAACAGGATCTCGGGTTCCGACGTCAAAGCCCGGGCGATGAAGACGCGCTGGCGCTGACCGCCCGATAGCTCTCCGATGCGGCTGTTGCGGTATTTCCACATATCCACGCGGGTCAGGCTTTCCTGCGCCAACTCCCGATCCCGTTTGGAATCCCCTCTCTTACGCCTGTGTAAGCCCAGTTTGCCCATGAGGACTACGTCAAATACCGTGATAGGGAAATCACGATTGTGCGAGGTGTCCTGGGGTACGTAGCCGATTCGGCCGGCGGCCTCGCGAGGCTCTTTTCCGAAGACGCGAACGTAACCGCGATCCGGTTTCAGGATTCCGAGGATCAATTTCAATAGAGTGGTCTTTCCCCCCCCGTTCGGACCGATGATGGCGAGAAACTCTCCCCGCTGAACATCCATGTCCACATCCTTGAGCACGGGATATTCGTCGTAGGAGAACCACAGGTTTCGGATTTCTATGATGGTTTCCGTCGTCATGCTCTGTTACCTCGAATGGCTCATTCCCCCCGTTCCGTGAGGAATTCCTCCTAGGGGGGTCTTGGGCCCGGAAAACGATGTATCCCAAACGGCGGGAGATACGCTGCTTAAGACGCGGAACGACGGACCCATCCGCGATGGATCCTCCGCTCCGCAGGCATT
>JACQYL010000026.1:0-5777 GCA_016208165.1 Deltaproteobacteria bacterium | reverse complement strand
TTGGGAGTATGCAACTGATTTGCATTCGAGTCAAGAGATACCCGATCCCCGTTCGTGCGCATAGCGCGGCATGCCGGACCCGCGCCCGCAAGAATCCGGACGGGTAGTATCCACTTGACAAACAGGGTCCCAAATTAGAATGTAACCGCTTACTACCTTGCACTTTCAGGAGCGGAATGTGATCGGGACGGCTTTCCTCTACACCAGCGAATATGATCGATTCGACTACGGTCCTCGCCATCCGCTCAGGATCTCGCGGCTCAGACTCACGCATCAACTCATGGATGCTTACGGACTGCTCGACCTGGAAAACTGCGCCTATCTGGCGACACGCTCCGCCAAGTTGGAAGAACTGCTGGTCTTTCATGCAAAAGATTACCTGACCGTACTGGAAAACGCCGGCTGCGGCCGGATGTCCGACGATTTGTACCTCTACGGCATCGGCCCGGGCGACAATCCGGCTTTCTCGGGAATGCTGGAATGGTCCCTGTTAACGGCCGGCGCGACCCTGCAATGCGCGGAAGTTCTCGCGAAAGAAGAGGTGCGCATCGCCTTTAACGTGGCCGGAGGTCTTCACCATGCGGCTCCGCGCATGGCGTCGGGTTTCTGTTACGCAAACGATCCCGTTCTCGGAATTCTGGCGCTCAAACAAAAGGGGCGCCGGGTCGCCTACATCGATGTGGACGCCCATCACGGGGACGGCGTTCAGAATGCCTTCTATTCGGACCCCGATGTACTGACCATATCGTTCCATCAGGACGGCGCCACCCTGTTCCCCGGCAGCGGCCCCGTGACCGATATCGGACGGGACGAGGGGCGGGGGTTTTCCATAAACGTGCCCTTCCTGCCCCATGCGGACGACGCAGTCTTCACCAAGGCTTTCAAGAAAGTGGTCCCAGAGGCGATCGAGCTGTTCGATCCGGACGTCATTGTGGCTCAATTGGGCGTGGACAGCTTCCGAACGGACCCACTGGCGTCCTTAGACCTGACCACCAACGGATTTTGCGAGGCGGTCGGCATGATTGTCGACCTGAAACGCCCCCTTCTCGCCCTAGGCGGCGGCGGTTATGAAACGAGCAACGTGGCCAGAGCCTGGACCCTGGCGTGGGCCATCATGAATGATATCGAGTTACCCGAAGACCTGCCGGATTCATTGAGACCCGCTTTCGAGTGTATCGGATACCATAAACGGTCTCTGAGGGACGCTCGGTACACAGGCTGCGGACGCGCGAACGAGGAAGCCCATCGCCGCGCCGATGAAACCGTCGCCTGGATCGAGGAGCACGTATTCCCCTTGATCAGGGAAAAGGTGCCTTCTCCTAGGAGCCGCCGGGGCGGGTCGGATTGATTTCCCCTCGACGCACTGATTCTCCATGGGGACATACGGCCCAATGGTTCGGAACCTGTCGCCCGGAGTCGTGACATGGAACAATACCGGAAAGCATTTGCGCGGCTGTTGGCTGAAACCGGAGCCCTGTTCTTCGACAAGGGGCTCGTTTTGAAAGATGGTCGTCCCACCCCGTATTTTGTAAATATGGGAGGATTTCGGACCGGGAAACTCAACTATGAACTGGGTGGTTTTTTCGCCGAGTTACTGGTACGATCAGGCCTGTTGGAGCACACGGACGTCATACTGGGGCCGTCTTACAAAGGCAGCGCCATCGCCTGCGCAACCACCAATGCGCTGTGGCTGAATCACCGGAAAGAGCTGTTGTTCGAGTACGATCGCAAGGAAGCCAAGACCCATGGCGAGGCGTCCGCTTCAAAAAGCCTGTTTGTGAACGGGTGCTTCACGGTAAACAGGAACATTGTGATCGTTGACGACGTGGGCACCTCCATGGCCACAAAATACGAGTTGGTGGAAAAAATCGAAAACGAGGCGGCCCTGAAGGGCGTCGAACTTCGGATTCGCGCCGTGGTGCTGGGTATCGATCGGGAGCAGACGACGGCTGTCTACGACCAGGCGGGCAACGTGCTACTGGGGGTCAGAGGATCCGACGCCGCGGACGAATTCGCATCGAAGACCGGCATAGAGGTCCACCGGATCTGCGGTATTCGCGATATCGTCGAATACCTGTTCAAGGAACGGATACCGGTAACCGTTGCCGGGCGGATGCAGGCCCTGGACGACCCGTTGAAACAGGAGTTCGATCGATATCTCGATGTCTACGGCACTCGGTCCGTCCGATAAGCGCCGAGAACGCCGTTCCCGGTTTTTCAAAGGCGTCCGTCGAATCGGTTTTGGCCGCACGCCGCCGTTTCAGGGGATCAAAGGATTTCAGAACCACCGCATACAATCGCTTCAACCCGACGGAATGGAACTATGGGCTTCTTGACCGGCACATGCACGTTTACAAAATACAGAATCGAGGGCGACGAACCTATATCCTTCCGGGATTTCGTCGACGAACGTTTGAAGAGATTCGCCTTCCGGGAACTGGAAGGCGCCAGCGATGAAAAAACCACGGGATGGGTAGGCCTGGGCAGTGTTCTGGATACCGAGTTTCTGAACGCCTATTATTCCGTAGGCGATTATCTGGCGTTTTCGCTGCGGATCGACCGCCGATCCGTACCCGCGGCCCTGCACAAGAAACACGTACTCGAGGCTGAAGAGAAAGCCAGGACAATGACGGGCCGGCGCTATCTCAGCAAAGGGGAAAAGACCGAGATCAAAGACCGGGTCCACGCCACCCTCATGTCCAAAGTGATGGCGGTTCCTTCCCTGTTCGACGTGTGCTGGTGTGTCTCGGAGCGATGGCTGCTGCTGGCTTCACTGGCGCCCAAGGTTCGCGAAGAGTTCGAGAAACTGTTCAAAAGATGCTTTGAACTGGAAGCTTTTCCTTTTGTGCCGTGGACGGCCCGGTATCTGGATCCGGAACTCGAGGCAACACTGGGACGATTAACGCCTGCATCGTTTGTTTAGGCCTAACAGGCTGTTGAAAAACGCGATCTGCGGCGTTGCGCTTCATCCCTCGTCACTGCGACGTACTCTATGTACGCCTTGTTCCTCGGGATTTGCGCGCCTTGCATCTCATCGTTTTTCAACGGCCTGTAACAACCCGGCTTTTTCAACGGGCTGCTTAAGGAGTACATCGGTTTGTTCGAGGAAAAGGGTACTATTTCTTTTTTGGGCCGGGAGTTTCTCACCTGGCTGTGGTTCAAGAGCGAAGAGCGAAACGGAACCGTGCATTTACCCGATACGGGTGATGTGTTCATTCAGTTCCAAAAACGGATCGTTCTGGAATCGGGCGAGGGAGAATACGCTGAGACCGTGTCCTGCCAGGGATTTCACGCCGACTTGGCCGAGGGGAAAGCGGCTCTCAGGGAGGGCAAGAAAGTTCGCGAGGCCCGAATTACTCTGGGAGTCGGCAGTCAGGAGTGGGAATTCACGTTCAAAGCGGACCAGTTTCAATTCCAATCCATGAAACTGCCGAAAACCATGCCGCTTTCGGAAGAGGAACAGGATCTTGAACCGCGTTTGCTGGAACGCATCAGCCTGGTGGAAGAGCCCGTCCAGGCGATGCAAAGGCTGTTCGAGCAGTTCCTTTCGAAACGTTTGGGTTCCGCCTGGATCGATGAGGAATTGCCGTCCCTGCGAAAATGGATGCAGACCTGACCGTGGTGATGCCGGCCCCGTGCAAATTTCAAAAGAGGGCGTCCCAGCCGACGTAACCGGGGTTGCCGCCAAGCGGCCCTCCGCTCCGGCGAAACGTGGACCCGGACTGCGCTCCTTCCGATCCCCCGGATCCGGCCATGGAAACCGATTGAGGAAGCCCGAGCATGAACCGCAAGGATCGACGAAAGACCCAAGATATTGGGAGCGCCAAGGCCGACGCGCCGGGGAACAAAGGCGTGTCGCCGTGTCACGTGGAAAGGGAATTGGAACCCTGCACCTTGGTGATTCTGGGCGCTTCCGGAGACCTGACGCGCGGAAAACTGATTCCCGCCCTGTTCAATCTGTACCTCACCAAAGTACTTCCGGATCCGTTCCTGATCGTGGGCTGCGGGCGAAGTGAAATGGACGATGGGGAGTTTCGCGCATCGAGCAGCTCGCTCGCCCTGTCGACGGGAAAAGCGACGGAAAAGGAATGGCGCGCTTTCGCCGACCGTCTTCATTACCTGCCGATCGTCTACGATGACGCCGGCTCGTTTCAGAAGTTGGGCGCGTTGCTCGACGAGCTGGAACGACAGCGTCAACCCGTCGGCAATCGTATCTTCTATCTCGCCACACCTCCGACGCTCTATGAAACCCTGACCGAACAGATCGGAATGGCGGGACTTTCCAAGGAGCGGCAGGACGGCAAAGGCTGGGTTCGAATCGTGATCGAAAAGCCTTTCGGACATGATCTTTCGTCGGCGATCTCCCTGAACCATACCACACGCCGATATTTCAACGAGGCTCAAGTCTACCGCATCGACCACTATCTGGCCAAGGAAACCGTCCAGAATATTCTGACATTCCGGTTCGCCAACGCCATTTTCGAACCCATCTGGAACCGGAGTTACATCGACCATGTTCATATTACGGCGGCGGAGACCCTGGGGACTGGGCACCGCGCCGGGTATTACGAACAGGCCGGCGTCCTTCGGGACATGTTCCAAAACCATATGCTGCAACTCCTGGCCTTGACGGCCATGGAGCCGCCATCGAGATTCGAGGCGGAACATGTCCGGGACGAACGAGCCAAGTTGTTCCGTTCGCTCCAGCCTTTTCCCACGGATCGCGTGCAGGAAAACATCGTGCTGGGCCAGTACGGGCCGGGGACGATCGAAGGCCGGCGGGTGCCCGGTTATCGTGAAGAACCCGGCGTCGACGCCCAATCGCTGACTCCGACCTACGCCATGATGCGAGTGTTCATAGATAATTGGCGCTGGCAGGGAGTACCGTTTTATGTGGCCTCCGGCAAGAGGCTGGCGCGCAAGCTCACCAACATCATCATACATTTCAAACAAGTCCCCTACTCCATGTTCCGCAACGTCTTGGGGGAACACATTACTACCAACGTCCTGACCCTGGGCATACAACCGGAAGAACGCATATTCCTGTCCTTCCAGGCCAAGATGCCCGGAGCCCGTCTATGCCTGCAGGCGGTGAACATGAATTTCAGCTACGACGAATACTACTCCGGGCCTAAGCTGGACGCCTATGAAAAGGCGATTATCGACTGCATGCTGGGAGAGCAAGTGCTGTTCTGGAGACAAGACGCCGTGGAACTCTGCTGGTCCTATCTGATGCCGATTCTGGAAGAGTGCGAAAAGTGCGGAGACCGCGAAGCCCGTCTGCGCTTTTACGAGGCCGGCGGTTGGGGACCCCGCGACAAGGACGAACGGATGATGCTGCACGAGCATCTTGCGGAGACTTAGGGTAGACCGTGCTTCAGGTCTGGGTGCGGCGGCTCCGACGCAGCTGATAGGTACGGCGCGAAGCCGGGTAACGGCCCCATCGGACACGTCGTGCGAGGTCCATGGGTAATGGACGCGCGCTTGTTCGCGAGGCGGTCTTCTAAACCGTTTCTTCTTCTCCGTCATTCCGGCGAAAGACACTGCGCCGTAACTATGGAAACGTCATTTCGGACGAACCCAGTGAGATCCCGAATCCATAAAAATATAATGGATCCAAACAATTGACTGATGCCCCATTCCATCCCATGGACGTTCGACCGGAAGTCTATTATTACCGGAAAATGCACGACCTGAATACACTTGCAGCCGCGATTCTGACACGCCTGGCCGATGCGGCCGTTCGTGAGCGGGGAAGGTTCACGTTCGTGCTTTCC